>CAZGVP010000079.1:0-10000 GCA_964529135.1 uncultured Caulobacterales bacterium
GGTCTCATTGAAATTAAAGATATGCGGCCCATGAAGAATGGCACAAGCAAGTCTCGCAGGCTCCAGCGGGTTGTGCCCGCCCTTAGGTGTTAACCCTCCACCTACCAAAGCGATATCATTGATACGATAAAAAATTCCCAACTCACCCAATGTATCCGCTACATATATGTCAACCTCAGGAGAAATTGGCTCTCCTTTAGAACGCTGCGCTACCACAAGTCCAAAACCACGCGCCGCTTGCGCAATCGCATCACCGCGCTCAGGGTGCCGCGGCGCGATAGTTGTCAGTAAATTTCGAAACTCTGAACGCAAAATACGATGCGCTTCAAAAATCATTTCCTCTTCAGATGGGTGCGTACTGGCCGCAAGCCATGAAGCCCGTGTTCCCATTTGTTCACATAATTTATCAGCCAATTGATCATTTGTCGGCAATGGCGCGGCGGTATTCTTTAGATTACCAAACAACATTACATCGCGTTGTGACAAATCCTTCAAACGCACCGCATTATCCTTATCTTGAGCAATGATGAGATCAAAAGCAGATAGAAGATAACGAATTGATCGACTGCGACGCTTCCAGTTAGCATAGGATTTAGGTGAAATACGGCCATTGACAATCGCCATCATCGCAGCACGCTTTCGTGCTTCATGAATAAGGTTTGGCCAAAACTCAGACTCCACAAACATTGCCACATCGGGTCTCCAATGATCTAGGAAACTGCGTACATATAGCGGGTAATCCAGCGGAATGAATTGGTGGAACGCATTATCCGGCAAACGATCAATCATCAGGGACGCTGACGTTGTTGTACCAGTGGTGACTAGAAAATGCAGGTCTGGACGTATTTCAGCCAAATGAGAAACCAGGGGCAAAACAGAAAGAGACTCCCCTACGCTCGCCCCATGGATCCATATTACTGAGCCCTTGGGGCGATTGATACTCGCAATCCCTGAGCGTTCGGGCAGGCGCAAGGGGTCTTCTTTGCCAATCTCGAGCCGACGCTTAAGAGCAGCCTTCGCTAATCCACCGCCAAAGCTGGTAGCAATACGATAAAGCCTCAAGATAAACGGTTCGCCCTTTGATAGGGGTTGCAGCCCAGGTGCATCAGAATCATGATTGGTAATCATGATGTCTGAAGGGGTATTAGGCAGATAGACTTGGCGTACTGCCGTCTTTATGGCCAAGCTTGCCGCGAAGGCCGGCACATCAACCTGGCCACGCATGTGCCCGCCGCCTTCAGCAACATCAGCAGGGTTTTGTATCGGCTCACTCACCATAAAGACCGGTTTGTCCCTTTAATTTCAGATATCTATTCCATCTTACTATGGCGCGTCGGGGTGATTTTCCCAACCTTTTTATCTGCTCTCAATGTAACTTCATTGAGTTGTCCCTCCAGCAAACATCGTTTTTCCTCGAGAATTTCAGGGGTGGCGCCTGAGGGAACCAAAAGTGCTGGTACTGTAACACAAGCCTTTTTGGCGAATGGGTTAGCCAAATAGGCAAAATCCCATGTCTTAATAATATGCCAACCAGAGGCAGCAGACAGACCAATCGGCAAAATTGGGGCCCCTGTACGCTCGGCAAGCCGGATCACCCCCATTTGAGCCTCATGAGCAGGGCCGCGAGGGCCGTCTGGGGTTATCGCCACCACATCACCATCCCTTAAAGCCGCAATCATCTGCAGTAATGCTGGCGCCCCCTTTTTGTCCTTGAAGGTTTTCTTAACATTCGCTGATGAGCCTCTTATAAAATGGACCCCCCCAGCCCCGGCACCCCTAGCCATAATTTCCCCATCACGGCTGGTTGAGGACAGCATATGTATTTGGACGGGAGAAAACCGGGCTGCGACGGGTGACAAGAGGAGCCGTTGATGCCAAAAAACGACGATTACACCCTTCCCTAGCGCCTGGGCTTTCTCAAAATCATTCAAATAAGGCGTCTCTAGCCTCATAAAAACCCGCATCAACCCAATATAAAACGCAACCAGACCACTCACCAAAAAGGCGACAAACCTGCTTTTGCGTATAGCTTTCAGGGTATTCATTAACATTCGCTCATAGGCTTTTTTTTTGCCTTTCCTGTCAACATCTTATTCCGAAACTTGGCATATCATCGTAAGGCATATCATCGTAAGGCTGGTCACCTTAAATATGTGAAAAGCGCTCAGAGAAACGTCCGTGAATAATTCTGATATGGCACCTGCAGAGAAACCAACCAACACTGTACAGTTGCTGTGGCGACTATGGAGCGATTATCTGTCTAACTATTTGCCGAGATTAATGCTGGCATTAGCGGCTATGGGAATCCTCGCCTTAACCTACAGCGCCATCCCATTTGCAATAGAAGCCATCAGCGCGGCATTTACCGGTAATGAGCAGAGCCCCAAAGGACGCTTTAGACCTAACCTTGAGCAAGTGATTGCTTACGGTCCATTTATCCTTGCCGGAATTGGCCTTTTATATGCCCTATCACAATATGCGCAATCACGTCTTACCCTTGGGGCTGCTCTCGACACATTGCAAGATATTCAAAACGGTATGATCGCGCGCTTTCTCGCCCTTGATCTTAACCAACAACGGCTAGAAACTTCTGGCGCCCTCACATCACGCTTTACCAATGACATCCAGCTATTGCGTGAAAGCCTCACACGCACGACCAATGGTGTACGCGATTTTCTACAACTAGTTGCATTATGTGGAACACTGATTTTTTATGACTGGGTTTTATTTACAGTCGTTATTTTAGTTTATGCCGTCATTGGTTGGCCTATTGCATGGCTTGGTAAAATTTTGCGTCGCACAGCGGCAAGTGCACAAGCTGAAACTGGTAATCTGGCATCGACAATTACGGAAATCTCCAATGGGTCCGCTATAATTAAATCCTACAGGCTGGAAACACGCAAACAGTCGGATATGAAGTCGCAGTTTGAAAAACGCACTGGCCTGTTAAAAAAAGCCGCCTACCTTCGCGCTGTCAATGAGCCTTTCATTTTTCTAGTTGGTGCTATCGCCATGGGTGCGGTTGTCGCCGTTATTGCGATGCGCATACGGATGGGCGCTATAGATGGGCCAGAAGTTGCCGGTTTTTTGGTGGCGCTACTATTACTGTCACAACCAGCACGCGGGCTCAGTACACTTTACGCAGTGTTACAAGAAGGGCTTGCATCATTTGAGCGTATGTTAAGTATTGTTGACCAGCAACCCACTATAGTTGAAGCACCAGATGCACACGATCTCACACTTAAAAACGCTGAAATTACCTTTGATAAAGTTTCATTTTCTTATGCCCAGCAAGACCATGTTCTGAAAGATATTACTCTTTCTATTCCATCTGGCACCTCGCTCGCACTCGTGGGCGAATCTGGCGCAGGCAAAACATCTCTTATGCACTTACTGCCCCGCCTCTATGATGTTACCGGCGGATCGATCCGTATTGGCGGACAAGATATTCGCAGCACCAAAATATCATCATTAAGAGACAATATTTCGATTGTCAGTCAAGACACAGTGATTTTCAATCAAAGCCTGAGCAATAATATTGCTTTGGGTAAGCTTGATGCGGACGATACAGATATCAAGCGCGCCGCCAAAGCAGCCGCCATCCATGATTTCATTGACGGTTTACCAGATGGTTATGCAACGCTTGCCGGTGAAAATGGCCACCGCCTTTCAGGTGGTCAACGCCAACGCATCGCAATTGCCCGTGCATTCCTGAAACAAGCACCAATCCTTTTATTAGATGAGCCCACATCAGCACTTGATGCAGAATCCGAAGCCATCCTTCAAATAGCACTAAACGATTTACAACAAGGCCGAACCACATTGATTATTGCCCATCGTCTGGCCACCATTCGCAATGCCGATATGATCGCTGTGATGGACCGTGGGCAGATCATCGAACAGGGCACTCATGATGAATTGATGAGAAAAAATGACATTTATGCACGATTGGTCGAATTACAGTTTGGATCCTAATAATTATTCACGCCTCAAAAGACCATCAGTTAAAAACCGCCCCCACCATGTACTTAAAAATTCTTGTTTTAATGCAATAGGGTCGTACGGGCCATCAACCCACTCAAAAAATGCGTCCAAATCATCGAGAGCAATACCATTGGTCGTGGCATGATCAATATAACGCTGAAAGGCAAAATCAATCACACCGGTTTTACCATGCCGAACATGGCCATACTTGAACGACAAATGCTCCATAGCTTGATCAAGAGGGTCACCAGCCACAAAAAATCGATAGAGTACACCCATTAACCCGGCACGGTCAGCACCTGATTTGCAATGCATTATGGCGGGGTATTCTATTTTTGAGAAAAAATTCCGCGCACTATGGAGTGTTTCACGACCAGGCGCCTCACGAGAATAAACGTGAAATGTCACCAGCTTGAGACCAAGATCAAGGCAAGCCTCCTCCTCCAATAGATAATGGGCCGCAGGCGTCACACCGCGAAGATTGATGACTGTGCGTATTCCACGATCTTTCCACGCGTTGAGTTTTTCAGGAGACGGTTGATAAGTACGCCATAACTTTCCCGGATCAACCTCATGGGTATTATCATAAAAAAGGCGCAATAGACCATGGTCACCCAACATTAATGCCCGTCGCATTGCTTTACGACCGGCTGTGGTGGACAGATCATCACGATCAAATTTGCGCGCCATTATTGACTACTGTTCAGTGTCTAAAACTTGCCATCCCCATCCGGATCCAACAAGCGGTGCATATGGACGATAAAATATCGCATATGCGCATTATCAACAGTTTGTTGAGCTTTCGCCTTCCAAACCTTTTCCGCCTCAGCGTAGCTTGGAAAAATCCCGACAATATCGAGATCGCTGAGATCGCGAAAACTAACATCCTCAAGATTATCCAGCTCACCACCAAAAACAAGGTGCAGTAATTGTTTTTCCATCATAGTCTCCGAGCAATAGTTTAATTTTAATCGCCAGCAATTGTCATACTACGGATTAACAAGCTAGGGGCATTCGTAGATCCACGAAATTCCAAATCATCAGCTGGAACAAGATCAGCAAACATTTCCAGAATATTGCCCGCTATAGTGATCTCACTCACAGGCCAGCCCACTTTTCCGTTTTCAATCCAGAAACCCGAGCATCCCACAGAATAATCACCTGTGTTGCTGTTAACCTGCGGGCCAAACATATCGGTGAGCAAAAGACCAGTACCAGCTTCCTGAACCAGATCATCAAAACTTAGCGATCCAGCTTCCATATAGAGATTAGTCGACCCTGATCCTGGAGGGCTCCCGGTACCTCGACTGGCGCGTGCATTGGATTCCAGCCCCAACTGACGGGCCTGCGATGAGTTCAAAAACCAGTCTGTCAGGACACCATTATCGACGAGATCAATGCGAGCATTAGCAACACCTTCACCATCAAAGGGTTTCGATCCCATTCCTCGACGAATATGCGGGTCATCAATAACGTTCACGCCTTCAGGAAAAATTCGCTGGCCCTTTTTGTCTTTCAAAAAACTGACGCCGCGCGCAATCGCAGCCCCATTGACCGCACCAGCCAGAGAACCAAGCAAGGAAGCAGAAAGACGTTTGTCAAAAAGAACAGGCGCCGTTTGGCTTTTCACTTTGCGTGGTGATAAGCGCTGAACTGTGCGCTCTCCTGCAAGTTGGCCAATTTGCGCTGGCCCACGCATATCTGCTGCATAGGCCTTGGAATCATAATCATAATCGGTTTCCATCCCACTATCATCTTGCGCCAAAACACTCACAGAAACAGAATGATGTGATCCTTTACTTGATCCGAAAAAACCGTCTGATGTGGCAAACCAGGATTGCCCTTCACCATAACCAGCCCCTGAGCCAGAAGAATTCGTCACGCCCTTTACAGCCAACGCCGCTTCCTCACAGCCAGATGCGAGATCTTTGAGCGCATCTGTGGATGGTTCATTAAAATCACCAAGATCCAACTCGGCATAAGGCGCAGAGGCCAAGCGCTCTGACGGGGCCAAACCACAATATGGGTCTTCAGGTGCGGTGCGAGCCATATCGGCACAACGTTTTGCCAACTCACCAAGGGAGGCATCAGAAAGATCGGTCGTCGAGACGCAAGCCTGACGCTTGCCAATCATGACCCGCAAGCCAAGATCTTGCCCCTCGGAACGCTCAATGTCTTCAAGCTTGCCCATACGCCACGAGACGCCACTAGACACTGAATAATACATCAACGCGTCAGCGGCCTCTGCCCCGGCGGCTTTCGCCTGATCAAGAATAGAGGAGAGAGTTTTTTCGGCCAGTTTGTCCTGCATACGATCACACCACGAGCTAGTTGGGTATATCAAATTGCGTATATTCAGGGGCGGGCCCTCAATATTACACGGTTTATACCCGGTTTAGGGCGTTAAATGCATGATGGCAATGCGGATTGGAAAACGAATCTGGAAGCATGAATCTGGGAGCAAGAAGGCTTGGCTATTTATTCGTCTTCCTTGATTTGGGTTTGAATGTAATTTTGCTCACCAACACGCCCAATCAGTTGCAGCTCGGTTTCCAGGAAATCGATATGCTCTTCCTCAGATTCAAGAATACGCACCAATATTTCCCGGCTTCCATAATCCTGTACGCTTTCGCAATATTCAATCGCTTCTTTGTAAAGAGGGTGCGCGCGCTGCTCTGCTTTAAGGTCACATTCCAAAATTTCCTTAACCGTTTCACCGATCAACACTTTGTCGAGATCCTGCACATTCGGTAGGCCTTCCAGAAACAATACACGCTCAATTAATTGATCTGCATGCTTCATTTCGTCGATTGATTCATCATACTCAATCTTGGCAAGGCGCTTCAGTCCCCAATCTTTATAAATTCGCGCATGAAGAAAATACTGGTTAACTGTGGTTAATTCAAGCTTCAGGGCCTTATTTAAATACTCAATTACTTTTTTATCGCCTTTCACAAAGTATCTCCTTGGCATAACGGTGAGAATGGAATCATCTTCCCACAAGACATAAAGAATAATTAGCTCTGTACAAGAATTATCTTTGCAAATTCTTCGCACTCGCATTCGCGTCCACACCTAGCGTGGAGACCTGTTGGATCGCTAATTAAGAATGAGAATTAATCAAGGCGATTTAAAACCTAGGAAGATTTACTCAGCAGCAATTTTGGTTGCCGTTTCAGGTTTGCAATTTTGCTCAATAATCTCTGCAACATGCGAGAGACATTTGCCACATTGTGGGCGTTCGCCACAACGCCGGAATACCTCTTGTACACTGCACGCATCTGTTCCAGCCGCCTCAGACAGCTTTTTATCATTTAATGCATTACAGATGCAGACAATCATGAGTGTGTTCCAGTTAGGCCATTCAACAAAAACCAGCCGCATTGCAATTGCGACTGATTATTACATAAGCCAGTTAAGAATGATTGTCAATAGCGTTTCATTTTGGGTCAGCTTGAAACCTACCACATTTGGCCCTTTTTCGATATTGGCGCCAGCAATTTAAAGGCCTTAGTACGGGCAGGAATTCGCCATACATAAGCGTCTTAAAACCGCAACTCAAACCGGTCACTCATCAAATAGAGCGCTTTGTATTCCTCTGGCGAAAAACTCCCCTTAAAAATCGAAACTGATCCACTACAACCCAATGACAGGCATAATCAATATTTTTGGGGCTGCATTTTGGTCATTGGATTTTTTTCAGATAATTCCATATCCACGCAAAAAACCCGTTGACCTTCCAGCCGCGTGATAGCTTATCAACGCAATATGACACAGAAAAAAAACCTTACCGTCGCAGATGTCGCCCGCTATGCGGGCGTATCTATTCGTACACTACAATATTATGACGAGATTGGTTTGCTGGTGCCCGCTCGTTCGGCCAAGGACTACAGGCTGTATGGCGAAACCCATTTGCTGCGTTTGCAGCAGATCCTGGTCGAGCGATCATTAGGCCGCTCGCTTGAGGACATCCGACGATCGCTCGATGACCCGACATTTGATCAAGTGGCAAACTTCCAGGCCCAACGCAGGCTCATGGTAGAGCGACTATCAGAAACCCATCGGATTATCGCTTCAATTGATACTGCGCTTGCACACTTCAATCCCCAACAAGGAACGGAACGAGATATGGACTTAAAATCACTTTTCGATGGCTTTGATTCAACCGCATATGAAAATGAAGCCAAAGAACGATGGGGCGAGACCGACAGCTGGTCGCAAAGTACGAAGCGCACAAAACGCTACGACGCAGCTGAATGGTTGCAAATAAAAGAAGAACAAGCAACCATCTGGACTGAGGCGGCGGCAGCTATGGAAGATGGTCAACATTGTGATGGTGACGTTGCACGATCTCTGGTCGAGCGGCACCGCCAATTTATCGATCGCTGGTTTTATCCGCTCACACCAGTCACACACGTCACCCTTGCAGATATGTGGGAGGTTGATGAGCGATTCCGAGAAAACATCGACAAATTCGGTGCAGGCCTGACCACATGGATCGCCAACGCCGTGCGCAATACCGCCAACTAATGTCCGTATTGCCTTCAAAACCAAGTACTGGCTTTTAACATCAACCCTCAAATAAAAGCGACATCAAATTGCAAAATATGATGTCGCCTAATACTTGCACGTACCATTGATTGTTTGTAAGCGCCAAAACCCAGAAGCTTTACCGCGCCTCTTCCAACACAGAAGCAAGCGCCTTCATGCGGCCAGCATTACGTCCGTCAGCAACTGCTGCACTGACTTTGAGTTGCTCGGCAAGCGCTTCGAGGTTGCTAGATTTAGAACGACCTTTTGCCCAACGGTTAATTTCTTTGCGTGCCTGCGAAGCAAGCGCTGCGTTGATCGCGTTACCACGAACCAATTGATCAAGGTAAGCGCCTGCAACCGACGGATGAGCAGGCCAGGCAAATGGAACTTGCGTCTGAGTATTGGCTTGCTCGAACTGAATCAGCTTTGCCGCCGCAAGCTCATTTTTACTTAAAAACTCACTGGGTTGCAGCGTGAAAACATCAAGTCCGCGGGCAATCTCTGGCGCGAAGATACGTCCATTGTGCCAATAAGCGGCCCAGTTTCCGGCAAGATAAAGCTCCTCAGCGTCTATGGGCCCCCGGTCATAATAAGCAATTTCGAAAGGATTATCAGAATCAGTGAAATCAAAAACGGATACACCGCCGCTATACCAACCCTGCACCATGATATCGCGCCCCGGCACCGGAATCATGGACCCATTATGCGAAACACAATTTTCTTGTTCAGTCTGCACTGTTGGAATTTTGAAGAAACCACGCCCATTCATGCCATCGTCAGTGAGGTCAACAACAATATTGGCCCCCCATGTTTTCGGGTCGTCAACACGACAGCGCGGATTAGTACCGCCACCCCACTCGTCACTAAACAACACTTTTGATGCATCATTGGTAAATGTAGCCGAGTGCCAGAAGGCCATATTGGTATCGAAAATCTCATCAATACGAGAAGGATTTTCGGGATCTGAGATATCAAGCAAAATACCATTACCACTGCACGCACCCGCTGCCAGATTATAGGCCGGATAAACGGTGATATCGTGGCAGGAAACTGTTTTGCTGGTCTTTTGTGTGCCCTCACCAGAATCACCGCCACGCCACAATCCATTAATCTCACCAGTATCCCGATCAGCAAAAATACGTGGGCGATTGACAATTGCAGCTTGCTCTGGTGCATCCAATGGAACTTTGATCACGTCAATACTATAAAGCGCCGTATCTGGATTTTCATCTGGCTCACCATCTGAACACCCTTTAAGCTCAGTATCGGGACGAATACTAGATGTTCCGGAATTATAAACATAGAGCATACGCGGATCAGAGGGATGGGGCACCAGGGTATGAGTATGTGATCCACGACAGGTTTGAACCGCAGCCACTTGGCGCGGATTGTTAAGATCGCTCACATCAAAAATACGCACACCACGAAAACGCTCATCACTGGATTTGCCTTCAACACCGCCGCCATCGCAATCAAGGCGACC
>CAZGVP010000080.1:0-9934 GCA_964529135.1 uncultured Caulobacterales bacterium
CTCCATGATACGCAATCGCCTATTTCAACTCATGTATTGGGCAACTTCTCTGTTCTTTGGTATGACAGCGCTACCCCTATTATTACTACCCAGTCGCAAACCCATGATGGCATGGATCAGGTTTTATACTTGGTTTATGTGCCTATGGATGCGTATAATTGCAGGCATACGGATTAGTGTTCGTGGGCGAGAGAAGGTGCCTGATGGACCAACAATTATCGCAGCAAAACATCAGAGTTGGGGTGATGGATTTTTAATGTTCTCACAGTTTTACGACCTGGCTTTTGTAACCGGCGATCATCTGGAAAAAATTCCGTTGCTGGGTACAATATTGCGCAAGATGGGCGCAATCATTGTCGATAATTGCGGCGGTGCATTTGCCCGGGCAAAGCTGGTAGATACGGAAATGGTAAAAGCCCGTAATGATGGGCGCCGAATTCTGATTTATCCAGAAGGGCACCTCTCTCAGGTCGGTCATCACTACCGCTATCGCAAAGGCGTTTATCATATGTATGAAGCCTATGAGCGTCCTGTCGTCCCCGTGGCGACCAATCTTGGTTTATTCTGGCCACAACAAACATGGAATCTTAAGCCCGGCGTCGCTGTTATTGAATTTCTTGACCCGATTGAACCCGGTCTGGAAAAGGAAGAGTTTATGGCACGCCTGCAAGAAATGATTGAAACGCGCTCTCTTGCACTCTTACCCAAAGACTATGTAATTGAGCCTGCCAATGATGAAGAAAATCTGTTATCTTCTCCCATTTCTTCGTCATATACCAAGACCATTCCTGCGCCAACACAACCGACTTCATCATAAGGCATCCCTTTCATGACCGAACCCTCACTTTTACGTCAGCGACGCTTCGCACCCATGTGGCTCGGCCAGGCTTTTGGTGCTCTTGCTGACAATATGAACCGTCAGGTATTGTTAGTCGGTGTCACCTTTGGCTCCATTCATCTGGCCGGGGTCGACAATGCCAGGAGCTTTATCCCGATTATTGCAACCTTCTTTCCCATAGCAATGCTTGTTGGTTCTATGTATGGCGGACAATTTGCAGAAAAATACGAAACCTCAATGATGTTTCGTCGCACAAAATTTGTTGAGCTTTTATTGATGATATTGGCAGCCATCGGCTTGGTGATGCGCGATGGCTGGATCTTGTCGGCTGCGCTATTTGGCATGGGATTACAATCATCATTTTTTAATCCAGTACGACAGTCGGCGATGCCAAAATATCTGGAAACCGATGAACTGATCCGCGGTAATGGTTTGATGAATGCTGGTCTTTATGGCTGTATTTTGCTAGGTTATGGCATCGGCGGGGCACTTCTTGGGATTAAACCCAATGGTATTTATTATGCCGCGATCGCACTAGTGGTATTTGCTGCTGCCGGTTATTATGCGGTGCGATACGCACCTTTTGCAAAACCCACCAATCCTGATTTAAAAATCGATTGGACCGGGATACGCCCAGCTTATCAGATGATTAAGTTTACTCTCGGTGAAGCTGCAGTAATCCGCCCACTGATCGGGGTGATAATTTTTTATTACATATCCACTTGCGTCACCGTTTTATTATCAATTTACGTCCCGGAGACTTTGGGCGGTGATGAATTCGTACTCACTGTCATAATGTTTTTATTTGCTATTGGTGCTGGTATTGGTTCGATCATTGCCGCAAGTATGTCAAAGGGGCGCTCTGGATTAGGGTTTGCAACTCTAGGCATTTTAATGGCGGCGATCTTTTCTCTCGGCGTCTACTTCATTTCTACTACATTTACTGCACCACCAGTTGATGAGCATGGCGTAACGGTTTATTTTAAAGTGACCGAAATTTTTTCAAAACCCAATGGCATTCTCCTGGCCGCACTTTTATGCCTAACCTCTACGGCCATGGGTGTTTATCTCGCCCCACTGCAAGCAGCCATGCAACGACGCGCACCTGATGAGCGCCGGGCCCGCATCCTAGCTGTGGGTAACATGTCCTATGCCATTGCCGCGATTTTAGGCTCGTTATCGGTACTAACTTTTACCGAAATACCGATGTTGCGTCCTGAACATGTATTTATCGGGGTTGCTATGATACTGTTTATCATTGCTATCTATATGATAATCCGTCGCAATAACGTCCCAGCAGGGCTTTATGATAACGCTTTGCTAACAGCCAAAACCTAGGCATAAACTTTTCCTGTAAGCTAAAAAGCCTACACCTCAATAATAAAGTACATGTAAATTATCTTGTCATATCTTAATCTTGCAATCGAGCTATTTGGACAGATCATCCTATGAGTATTCTTGTAACGGGCGCTGCCGGATTTATCGGCTTTCACGTGAGCAAAGCCCTGCTTGCGCGAGGAGAAAGTGTTATTGGCCTCGATAATCTCAATGACTATTATAATACTGCGTTGAAATTAGCTCGTTTGGAACAGCTCGAAGGACACAAGAGTTTTAATTTTATCAAATGCGATATTGCTGATCTCGAACAATTGAGCGCCGCATGCACACCAAAACCACCCAAATCAATTATCCACCTGGCGGCGCAAGCTGGCGTTCGTCACTCGCTTAACGCACCGTTTGATTACACCCGAAGCAATATCACCGGTCATTTAGCCATATTGGAAATAGCCCGGAAAATTGATATTGATCACATGGTATATGCGTCTTCCTCATCAATTTACGGTCGAAATACCAAAGCTCCGTTTAATGAAGACGATCAAACCGATAGACCAGCGTCTCTTTATGGGGCAACAAAAAAATCTGACGAGCTAATGGCGTCTTCTTATGCTCATCTTTATCAAATACCCTTGACGGGATTAAGATTTTTTACAGTATACGGACCGTGGGGACGTCCCGATATGGCGTATTGGATGTTCACAGAAAAAATACTGACCAACGAACCAATCAATATTTTTAATCATGGGAAAATGGCCCGAGACTTTACCTATATTGATGATATCGTTGACGGCATTTTGGCAGCGCTTGAGCATGCCCCCGAAAGACAAGTCGACTACCACCGTGTTTATAATCTTGGCAATGACCACCCGGAAGAATTGATGACAATGGTATCACTCCTGGAGGAATTGATTGGGCACACAGCACAAAAGAATATGATGGAGATGCAGCCTGGTGACGTACAAAAAACTTGGGCTGATATTACTAAAGCTCGGGGGGAGCTTGGATATTCACCGAAAGTGACGCTGCGTGAAGGTTTGTCGCGTTACATAAAATGGCGCAAGGAGCTACCAGCACCATTCTAACGCCACCTCCAACCCAAAAACCCTTCAAGAACATACTCTTACCTCCATTTTTCCACAGGTTAGCAGTTTTAATTGTAAATAAACTCTTAATGATCAAAGGTCCGGAACTCTGAGTTTATTAACGCAATTGCAACGACGTTTGTTTACACACTACTCATTATGGAATTAGCTTTGATCGCCATAGCGGCATGCCTAGTTATCGGAGGCCTTGCCGCTCTCTCTTCGTTCAAGCCCGGCAAGCCTGGTTTTTTTACTGAACTCCGTGAAGGTGCGATTGCGCATGTCTCGACGGACGACAACATCATCCAAACAAAAAACACACAGTTTTCTTTACATAATACGTTGCTGATTATTGGCCCTTCCGCAAATCATACAGCATGCAGGATTCAGCGAAAACTTCTTAAGCCAACAATCCCAACGCTTATACGTGAGGATATATCCGTTATGGAAATTTATGGTGATACATCACCTCGGCTTAATGGTAATCCGATGACATGGCTGGATTCATCATTATTGCGTCATGCGCTTGATGCCCATGAAGGGTTTTTCGTGATATACGTAAACTCAGATGGGAAAACAGTATTTCGAAAAACATCACCGATGTTGACAGAAATGATTGCTGAACGCGCTGAGTTGGCTATTAACCCAATCGTGCCTAAATCAATCCCAGAGCAATCTGATATTATACGCCGACTACAAGCTGCCTGATAATTGTAGTCGGTTTTTCTTATTGAGAATTATAGCGTCCGCGTAATTGTCTCAACATTAAAGCATTCGATTACATCGCCAGCTTTCATATCTTCATAATTAGCAAAACTCATACCGCATTCCTGACCGCTAGG
This sequence comes from uncultured Caulobacterales bacterium, assembly GCA_964529135.1. GTDB lineage: Bacteria > Pseudomonadota > Alphaproteobacteria > Caulobacterales > Parvularculaceae > CALLPQ01. Next base: position 4,101 of record CAZGVP010000080.1, read on the forward strand.
TACTTCCTGCACATCATCTTTAAAACGCTTCAATTGTGACAACTCACCTTCATGGATCACAACATTGTCACGGATCAATCGCACCTTAGCACCACGTTTCACATGGCCCTCAGTCACACGGCAACCAGCAACCTTACCGTGTTTGGAGATACTAAAGACTTCAAGAATTTCGGCGTTACCAATAAAGGTCTCACGCAATTCTGGCTCTAACATACCAGATAGAACAGCCTTCACATCATCAATAAGATCATAGATCACAGAATAATAACGGATTTCAACGCTGTCTCGTTCAGACGTTACACGTGCATCTTTATTGGCCCGAACGTTAAAACCAATAACCGGAGCACCAGAGGCACCCGCGAGAATGACATCTGACTCGGAAACACCGCCAACACCGGTATGAAGCACACGAACACGCACCTCTTCGGTCGATAGTTTCTCGAGAGAACTCACAATTGCTTCAACGGACCCCTGAACATCACCCTTAATGACCAAGGGCATCTCACGAATTTCAGCATCCTGCAATTGTGCCATCATGGACTCAAGCGATGTACCAGCTGATTTAGCAACAGATTGTTCACGGCGTTTGCGATGACGGAACTCAGCGATCTCACGAGCACGCGCCTCGCTTTCAACAACCACAAATTGGTCGCCTGGTTCAGGCACACCATTTAAACCGAGCATTTCCACCGGTAGGGATGGGCCTGCTTCAGCAATCTTCTGACCCTTATCATCGTTAGTAGCACGCACCTTACCCCATTCGGCACCAGCAACAACAATGTCGCCACGCTTCAAAGTTCCACGTTGCACCAATAAAGTTGCAAGAGAGCCACGTCCTTTATCAAGGCGCGCTTCAACTACGGACCCCTCTGCTGGGCGCACAGGATTAGCTTTCAGATCAAGAAGTTCGGCTTGCAAAAGAATAGCCTCTTGCAATCCTTCAAGATTTATTTTCTTCAACGCGGAAACTTCAACATCCTGAATGTCACCACCCATGCTTTCGACTTGCAATTCATATTTTAAAAGATCCGTACGCACTCGGTTAGGGTCAGAATCAGGTTTGTCGACTTTGTTAATCGCAACAATGATCGGAACGCCAGCTGCCTTAGCATGACTGATAGCTTCTTCAGTTTGCGGCATAATACTGTCATCAGCAGCCACCACCAGAATAACAATATCAGTAACTTCGGCACCACGCGCACGCATCTGAGTAAACGCAGCATGGCCAGGTGTATCAAGGAAAGTGATCTTGCGGTCTTCTCCAAGCGTCACTTGATAAGCACCGATGTGCTGCGTAATACCGCCGGCTTCTCCAGTCACCACATCTGTTTCACGCATCGCATCAAGTAAGGATGTTTTCCCGTGATCAACATGTCCCATGATTGTCACCACTGGAGGACGAGTAACCAGGCTATCTTCATCATCAGGTGCACCAATGAGGCCCTCCTCCACATCGGATTCAGCAACGCGTTTAACTGTGTGCCCGAGATCTTCAGCAATAAGTTGGGCAGTATCGGCATCAAGAATATCGTTACCAGTAACCATCTGTCCCTGTTTCATCATTTCACGAACAAGATCCACCGCACGCATTGCCATACGCTGCGCCAACTCTTGAACAGTAATGGTCTCAGGGATTACAACTTCACGTGCAATCTTATTGGTTTCACCACGTTGGGCACGAGCCTGCTTTTCACGTTCACGAGCACGTTTCACAGATGCCAGAGACCGTTGCCGCTCATCATCATCCAAAGCATTAGCAATAGTCAGGCGACCAGTACGGCGACGAGGCGCTTCTCGAGACTTGGATGTATCACGGCGTTCGCCGCCAATATCTTTACGCTTGGTCTTCAAGCGGCCACCGAGTTGGGCAAGCGGATTGTCAGGGTCTTCGGGTTTAACAACCTTCTCTTCTTTTGGTGCCTCAGGTTGGGATTTTTTGTTTTTGCGACGTTCACGCTCAGCTTCTTCAGCTTCCAGCGCAACTTGCGCTTGCTCTTCAGCCTTACGACGGGCATCGGCTTCTTTGGCACGCTTTTCTTCTTCAAGAGCAAGACGCTTACGTTCCTCTTCCAGCCGCGCTTTTTGCTCAGCTTCACGCGCTTCGCGTTCCGCAGTCTCGGTCGCTTCGCGAGCCTTGCGAGCTTCAGCATCCTTACGAGACTTTGCAAGAGCAACGGCACGTGCTTGTTTCTCATCATCCGAAAGAGTACGTAACACAGTACCTTTTTTGGGTGATTCAGCCCGTGTTTTTTCAACTGTAACCGGCTTAACCGGTGTAGCTTTTTTAACTGGTGTTTCCGGTTTTTTCCCTTCAACACTCTTTTCGCCAGCCTTAGTCGGGGTCAGTGTACGGCGCTTTTTTGTTTCAACCACGACTGTTTTACTACGGCCATGGGAAAAACTCTGCTTTACAGAACCTTTTTCCGTGCGTCGCAGAGTTAGCGGTTTGCGCTTTGGCTTACCCGCATTGTCCTTGGTTGTTTCTTCGACGTCGTTACTCATTCAATCTCCGTTTCCCCGCCACTTTATCGTTTCGACTAAGCTTTGGGTCCGTTCTGAATTCAGGCTTGTTGGGCATACTCTTCTATCGTGCCCCGGTCCAGTGCCGGGAGAGCATCATTTCAATTCTCTTTACTCATTACTATTTCTTCCCCCGAAAGAGCCAGAAACCGTATAATTTCGTATATTACTCTTTGTCCTGGCTGGCCACCGGTCTTGCGTGTTCGTCCTGCAGAAACAAATAGATAACCAATCCCGTCAAATCCAGTTGCCTGAGACAAGGTCTCACTATCAAACACATGTGCAACAATAACATTTTGGCGGCTTGCGGCTGATATCAACTTGGTGGTTCCATCAGCCCCAGCATTGCTGGCAATAATGACCATATCTCCAGCTAGCCCAGTTTTTACCGAACTGGCCACCTTATCAAAGCCCGTTACCAGCTCCCCGGAACGCCGACACAACCCAAGAGCATCCATGACCCGGCGCTGTTGTTGCACCATCAAATCATCTGCAAATGCTTCAGGCATTTGTATATCGGTATGCGCCTTACTGTCCTGGAACCCTCGGCTAAAGGCATTCTTCTTAATTGCCGAGACCATAGTCGTACGAGTGGCAGTCAGCCAGCACCCACGTCCCGGTAGTTTTGCAGCAAAATCAGGCACAACGACACCAGATGGATTCCGCACAAACCGGATCATCTCCGACTTAGGGCGCACATCACCTGTCACCACACATTTACGCATGGTTTTATCGAAGTGAGTATGTTCCAGTACACGCCCTGACAATGGCAAGCTAACGTCGCCTATGTCACTGGGCGTAATTGGACCTTTGATCCCATCATTATGAACAACCTGATCAGCCAGCAAAAACCTCCTCTGCAGTTTTTTTACTGCCACCATTGTTATCATCAGCAGTATCGTCTTCTTCGCCTTCTTCCATGGCGGCGAGTTCTTCTTCAGTAACCCATCCAGCAGTGATGCGCGCTTTCATGATCATGGCTTCAGCGACAGCCGGTTTCATTTTGAAAGGCTCAAGAATACCATCATAATGTTTCTTCTCGCCATCAACGCGCTCAGTCCATCCAGTCAAATCATCGGTGACACAGCCAGCAAAATCTTCAACAGATTTGATGTCTTCTTCGCCAAGCGCGACAACCATTTTCAAAGTAAGCCCTTCCATTTGAACGAGATCATCCTGCACACCCAATTCAAGACGGCGGGCATCCAATTTTTTAGCCTCTTCTTCGAGGAAGTCATTAGCACGAGCTTGAAGTTCTTCAGCAGTTTCCTGATCGAAACCATCAATCTCCATCAACTCTTCAACATTGACAAATGCAACTTCCTCAATGCGGTTAAACCCTTCAGAAATAAGTAAGCCAGCCATGATATCATCAACATCCAAACCTTCCATAAAGGCTTCAGAACGCACACGGAATTCTTCTTGGCGCTTCGCGGATTCTTCTTCCTCAGTCATGATATCAATATCAAAACCAGTCAGTTGCGACGCAAGACGCACATTTTGACCACGTCGCCCGATAGCGAGTGATAACTGCTCATCGGGAACAACCACTTCAATACGCTCGGAATCCTCATCAATCACAACCTTGGCTACTTCAGCTGGTGCTAACGCATTCACGATGCATGTAGCCACGTCATCAGACCATGGGACGATATCTATTTTCTCACCACCAAGCTCGTTTACAACAGCCTGAACACGACTACCGCGCATACCAACACACGCACCAACCGGGTCAACAGCGTTATCGTTAGACATCACACCAATCTTTGCGCGACTACCAGGGTCGCGAGCAACAGCTTTGATTTCAATAACACCATCGTATACTTCGGGCACTTCTTGTTCAAAAAGTTTTGCCATGAATTTCGGGTGAGACCGTGAAAGGAAAATCTGAGGGCCACGGGCTTCCTGCCGTACATCCATGATATAAGCTCGCACTCGGTCCCCAGTACGATAATTTTCTCTTGGTAATTGCTGGTCACGACGGACAACAGCTTCAGCTTTTCCAAGGTCAACAATCACATTACCATATTCAACACGTTTGATCAGCCCATTGATAATTTCACCAATACGGTCCTTGAAATCTACATATTGACGATCGCGCTCAGCTTCACGAATTTTCTGAGTGATAACCTGTTTAGCCATCATTGCAGGAACTCGTCCAAAATCCATCGGCGGTAGAGGCTCAGAAATAAAATCACCCAATTCAGCCTCTGGGTTTTTATGGCGTGCGTCCTGCAACAAAATTTCAGCAGAATCATTTTCAATGACATCAACAGCTTCGAGCAAGCGCCATAACCGGGTTTCACCGGTTGTTGGGTTAATTTCTGCACGGATATTCGTTTCGTGACCGTAACGCGAACGGGCAGCGCGCGACAACGCTTCTTCCATGGCTTCAATCACAAGTGATTTTTCGATCGACTTTTCCCGTGCAACCGCATCGGCAATCTGAACCAGCTCTAGCTTATTGGCACTAATAGCGCTCATCGTTGCTCTCCGGTACAAAAAACAGTGTCGCAAATAACAATTTTACAAAAATCGCTCATGGTTTTTCTCCTTGGTTTGAATTCAACCATCATTTTATTCATTGGCCACGCTCGGCGCAGCCTCATCTAATTTTTTTCTCATCACCGGTGACCTCATCGCCAGCCTCTCTCTCAGCAGCTGGCGACCCCGCTTTAAGGCTCTCTCGAATCAAATCATCCGTTAACATCAACTTGGCAGCAGCAATCCAATCCAACGGAAACATAGCCGTTTCGTCTTCGCCTTTAATATCGAAGGCTACTTTTCCATCCTCAAAGCCGGCAAGCACGCCGCGAAATTTCTTTTGTCCTTCAACCAACCGATCAAGCTCAAGTTTGGCTTCAAACCCTTCCCATCGAATAAAATCCTTTTCACGTGTTAACGGTCGATCAATCCCCGGCGACGAAACCTCAAGTGTATAATTGCCTTCAATCGGGTCGTTTTCTTCAAGCACCGGCGACAGTCCGCGCGACAGTTTTGCGCAATCTTCGGCCGTCATCGTGCCATCTGGGCGCTCTGCCATTACCTGTAAGGTTTTCGTCCGCGCACCAGTTACCCGAATGCGAATAAGATCGAACCCCATCTCCTCTATAGATGGACTGATCAGATCGGTAATATTCTCTTCAAGTGGTGCCAAAAAGGTAGATACTCCATTTAATGCGCATCTTGATATTCCAAAACACGGCCAATCCTCAACATTTCAACATCCAGATAACAAAAAAGCGGCCCCTGAGGGCCGCCTTCGATCATTCGAATGCGTCTGATAATGCCTATATAGGGGACGAAAACCTTAC
>CAZGVP010000081.1:0-9894 GCA_964529135.1 uncultured Caulobacterales bacterium
ATGGCTACTATTCAGAAAATTCAAGCCGAAAAATTTACAGATTTTTCACTTCCCAATGCGGGCTTACCTGCCTTGCATGAAACATGCAACCCTGCCCCACTGGCTGTTACAGCCTATACACAAGATGATATCGATACCGCATATCAGCAAGGTGTAAAGGCAGGACATGAAAAGTGTAAAAGAGAAGAACAAGAGACAATCGGGCATCATCAAAATGCATTGATTGAACGCCTTTGTTCAACATTACATACTTCTTTTTTGCCCATCAAACATGAAAATGAACAATCCATAAAAGCACTCCATGAGGCTTCAATAAATACACTTCTTGAATTCGTTTCCGGACTTGGATTAAAAATTCTACCACAAACCGTTGAAAAAATGCTCGCCCCTATCATAGAAATGCAGAATGTTAAGTCCAATATTTTTAAAAATATAAAAATATGTTTACATACGGATAATATAAAATTTTGCAAAGAGCATCTAACTCCAATACTACAAAAACAACTACCGGGCGTAGATATCGAGTTCTATGCGTTGAACTCACTTCAAACTGGTGATTGCCTGATAGAATGGCAAGACGGTAGTCTGTGTATTAATAATCAACTTACACTTAATCACCTTAGGCACGTATTTAACCAACAATATTGCATGGTGCAAGAACAGGATTTGTTATGAACACCCCTAAACCGTTAGTGTCTAATATCGTTGAATCCGATACAGGCACACCAAACATCCCTCCCCTTGCAAGCCATGTAACTACGGAAAATAAGGGTGCTCTACCAGCGACTACAGATACGAAACAAGATGATCACACGACTGTTTCTCTCAAAACGCTTCATAATATACCTGTAACAGTTTCAGCTGTTCTGGGGCAGAAAAAAATTGAAGTATCATCTCTATTAAACCTCGACGCTGGATCAATTATTGATATTGACAAAAAAATCGGTGAACCAATTGATTTATACGTCAACGATACATTGGTTGCGCGTGGCGAATTAGTCATGCTTGATGGTAACCTTGGGATATCAATGACAGAAATTATTAACACCCAGGATATTCCTGAAGTTGCGATGTAACGGAGATATTTTATGCGCCTGCTCATCATTGGAAATCAATCTGGTGAACTTTCACGTGCTGCACAAATCGCTATGGCTCATGGCGCAAAGGTAACAATTACTGAAAGCACTGAAAATGCATTAAAAGCCCTGCGTAAAGGACGTGGCGCTGACCTCGTCATGATTGACATAGCATTTGATATTGCTGGTTTCATATCAGCGCTCAATATTGAACGTATTGTCTTACCTGTTGTCGCATGTGGTATAGCCGCTGATGCAGATGCAGCAGTTGCAGCTATTCAATCCGGCGCTAAAGAGTTTGTGCCCCTCCCCCCGGACGCTGATCTTATTGCAGCTATTTTAGAAGCTGTGGTTGAAGACAACTCTGATATATTGATAGCAGATCCTTTAATGAAAAAGGTTATTGCACTTGCCGATCAAATAGCACCATCAGAAGCATCTGTATTGATCACTGGTGAATCTGGCGTTGGTAAAGAAGTGGTTGCAAAATACATTCACCAGAAATCAAAACGCAATGAAAAACCGTTTATCTCAATCAATTGTGCAGCGATCCCTGAGAATTTATTAGAATCAGAACTTTTTGGTCATGAGAAAGGTGCCTTTACTGGCGCTATTGCCAGGCGCATCGGAAAATTTGAAGAAGCGAATGGAGGTACATTACTACTTGATGAAATTTCAGAAATGGATGTGCGCTTACAGGCCAAATTACTACGGGTTTTACAAGAACGTATCGTCGATCGTGTTGGAGGGACAGCCCCTATCCCTGTAAACATTAGAGTGATAGCAACTTCCAATCGTAACCTTAACGAAGAAGTAAAAAAAGGGACGTTCAGAGAAGATCTTTTATTCAGGTTGAATGTCGTGAATCTTGACATCCCCCCTTTACGTAAACGTCCATTGGACATTTTGCATCTAGCAAAGCATTTTGCAAAAAAGTATGCTCACCTGAACAGCATAGTTGAACGCCCTCTTTCTGAAGGTGCACAACGCGAAATCGTTACCTCTGCCTGGCCTGGAAATGTGCGCGAGCTCGAAAATGCCATGCATAGGGCCGTACTTCTCGCTGTGAATGAAGAAATAGAAGCCGAAGCAATTCGTCTGCCCGACGGATCCGCAATGAAACCTTCAACATCCTCGTTTTCTGAAGGCCCGGCAAACGAAGTCGATGGCCATGAGCTTGTTGGTAGAACCGTCGCTGACGTTGAACGAGATTTAATCATCAATACACTAGATCACTGCTTCGGCAATCGCACACATGCGGCTAATATTTTAGGAATATCAATTCGCACGCTTCGCAATAAGTTGAAACAATACACAAATAACGGTGTACATGTTCCCCCTCCAGGGGATGTACGATTGCAGGGATAAATCAAAGCTGAGTAATATTATGACTTATAAAATACACCGCGAAAGTCGTCTACCTAATATCGACTTGCACCCCCTCATAGAGACAATCAATAAACATAGAAACTCCTACAAGAATCGTCATGCTAGCATTTATTTTGACGCAGAGCATCTCTGGTTTCGCCATAACGAAAAACGCAAGCGCGTATCTTTTTCTCAGATAAAGTCTGTTCAAAAAGCTGGCTTACACGGGTTTGGCAGCATGATTAACATTGTATACAAATCAAATATGCGCCCAACAGAAGATGGAAAACCTGTAGACTTACATCTTGTTGATGTTGAAAGCCATGACCAATCACCGGAAGATCTTGCAAAAACTCTTACAAAAATGATTGAAAACTCAAAGAAAAATGAAAAATCTGGCCGTCGTATTCATAAATTTCCAGGCCATGATGATAAAGAAACTCCAAAAACTAGCTGATCGAGAGACTTAATAGATAGATTATTCTTTTGGCATTATCAGATAGCATATTCCCCAAAGCGATGACAGCGCTCACGCCAACCGCAAGATTCGGTGATGTATTATTCGCATCTGCCGTCCTTGGCATTCTGGCTTTACTCGTATTACCAACTCCAAGTTGGTTGCTTGATATATTATTAGCAGTATCGATTTCGTTTTCCGTGATGGTGTTGATGACCGCATTGTTCACTAGAAAAGCTCTCGAATTTTCCACCTTTCCAGCAGTACTACTGGTAGCCACGATGTTGCGTCTCGGCCTCAACATCGCTTCTACACGGCTAATCCTGTCACGGGGCAATGAAGGTTCAGATGCAGCTGGCCGCATTATTGAAGCCTTTGGTAATTTTGTCATGCAAGGCAATACAATCATTGGAATGATTGTATTTGTTATTCTGGTGATTGTAAATTTTGTCGTCATTACAAAAGGCTCTGGTCGAATTGCAGAAGTTTCCGCACGATTTTCACTCGATGCCATGCCGGGTAAACAAATGGCAATTGATGCTGACCTATCTGCTGGTATCATTACAGAAGAGCAAGCGCGAGAGCGTCGCAAAACGCTAGAAGATGAGTCCAATTTTTTCGGCGCCATGGATGGTGCTTCAAAATTTGTGCGAGGTGATGCCATTGCCGGATTACTTATTACCTTGATCAATTTGATTGGCGGTATCATTATCGGCGTCATGCAGATGAACATGCCGCTTGGAGATGCTGGCCAATCATACTCGCTCCTGACGATTGGTGATGGCCTGGTCAGTCAGATACCAGCATTGATCATTTCTGTTGCTGCTGGCCTGCTTGTTTCAAAAGCAGGTGTTGAAGGGGCAGCCAATCAGGCAATGACAAAACAGTTTACGGAGTACCCCAAAGCCCTTGGATTGGTTGCTGCGGTACTTTTTATATTTGCACTTATGCCGGGTATGCCTTTTTTAGTATTCATTCCTCTCGCTGCTATTGTTGGATTGGGTGCGCTTTATTTATCGCGCAAGAAAGATACTAACAGTTCTGTAGAGGTGTTGGATAAAAATCCTGAAGAAAAACTCGAAGACACACCGGCACATATGTTAGCGATGGATGATATACGGGTTGAAGTAGGATATGGATTATTGCCTCTGGTTAATACAACAGATGGGCCCAAGCTTACCGATCAAATTAAAGCCTTACGGCGTGTAATAGCACAAGACCTCGGTTTTGTAACACCTCCGATCCGCATACTGGATAACCTTCAATTAACATCAAATCAGTATATTATTCGCTTAAAAGAACAAGAAATCGCAACTGGCAATCTCAAACCTGGTGAGTTCCTGGTCATGGACCCCGGTGGACAGGCTATCAATCTTATTGGTGAACCTACCAAAGAACCCGCTTTTGGCCTTGAAGCCATGTGGATTGCTGATGACCAGCGCGATACCGCCTCGCTTAGCGGATTGACTGTTGTTGATGCAGCAACGGTTCTAACGACCCATTTGACCGAGATCATCAAAGCAGAAGCCCCTCAGCTTCTTTCTTATGCTGAAACGAAAAAATTGCTCGATGATCTGCCAGAAAAACACCAATCCCTGGTTAGTGATCTCATCCCCAACACGACAACCATTACAACCATTCAGCGTACTCTTCAGGGATTACTCGCCGAACAGGTTTCAATCCGGGATCTACCAACGATACTTGAAGCGATCGCAGAAGCTGCTCCTCAATCTGGTCAGGTTAGCTTTCTGGTGGAACATGTCAGATCACGGCTAGGGCGCCAGATTTGTTCGCGCCTGGCAAATAATGAAGGCGAGACTGTAATATTAACCCTTTCCCCGGCATGGGAAGAAGAATTTCACCAATCCCTCACTGGCGACGAAACAATGCGCCAACTGGCCATGGCCCCCTCCAGAGTGCAGGATTTTGTGACAGAAAGCCTGCAAAAACTGGAAACAGCCGCTGCTGGCGGGGCCACCGCAGCCATTGTTACAAGCGCCCGGATTCGCCCTTTTGTCAGGTCAATTATGGAACGAGTACGAACCCAAACCAGTATTCTTTCTCAAAATGAAATCCATCCACACACTAGGCTTCGCAATTTAGGCCAGATATAGTATCACATTACGGTACTAAAGATTTCAGGGTGAGTGGTGATTTGATTAGAAAATTTATAGCGTCAACTGCCGATAAAGCCCAAGGCAAAGCGCGCCGTGCGCTAGGGCATAAAGTCATAGTGCTCAACATTCGAGATTTGCCGAGTGGAGACGTTGAGGTTACAGCCGGGGATGAGAACGGAGCGAGAGATTATCGATTAGCTAACCCTAATCCAATTACTCCGCCTATTGATGCTTCCGAACGCCTATCTCCTCATATTAGTCAACCAGTGCATGAAGAAACAAATCCGGTACCGCCATTGCCTGTCAATAGCGAAACACCACCGCGCAAAAATACTCGATTCTCATTATTCAACCGTAAGAAAAATCAGCAAGCAGATGAAAATAACAGCACAGGCAATGTTGTATCTCATCGACAAGAGCCTGCGATGGATGACGATATTTTTACGCCTCCTGAACATGAAAGCGATAATGATTTTGTAAATTCACAAGAACCAGATCGCAATATTACATCTATTCCAGACAATAATTCAAATCATATACTCAAAACATTACCACCAGCGAGCGGCTCTCGATTACATGAATCACTGGAACAGCGCTCAACTGAAAACACATTATCTAATCTGCGAGAGCGCCTGACTGGACAAAAGCACCCGGATCTCCAATCCATCGATGACCCAACCTTGTTGCCATTAATCAATATACTAAAACCCCATGGCATCAATGACAGGTTGATGACCATGATCTTGAACGGAGCCAGAAAAGCTTCCGTAGAAGATACTCTCTATCGCGTAGGACTTGGCCTATCTGAAAGTTTCAATTTTTCACCGCTAAAATCAACAGCTGCTATTCCTATTATGCTGGTGGGCCCAACTGGCGCGGGAAAAACCTCCTGCGCAGCAAAACTGGCGGCACTGGCTCTTTCAGAAGGTGATCAGGCCATGATGATCACTACCGATGTTGGTCGCGCTGGCGCACTGGAACAGTTTGCCACCTATAGCGAAAAACTTGAAATTGAATGTTACGCAGCGGAAACCCCTGAAGAAATCTCAACAATTGTAAAAGAAGCCAAGCCGCAAGGTGCAGTCATTCTTGATACTCCCGGCATTAGTCCTTACGACGCAGGGGATCTGGCCGCCTTAAAATCTTTTCAAACAGCAATCGCTGCTGAACCAGTATTGGTTTTACCGGCAAGTGGCGATGTTGGTGAGTATACAGATTGGGCGCATGCATTCCGAGCATTTGGTGTGAGGTCTTGCATTATCACCAAATTTGATGCCACCCGCCGTGTAGGGGCAGGTATCAGCGCTGCCTTCGAAGGTAATATGACACTCACGTATTTTTCTGAAACACCCTTTATTTCAGAAGGCCTTCTCACAGCTAGTCCGGAGTTTTTAGCTTATCGCCTGACTGCCAGTTATCCGGGTCGTATCGTACAACGTTAAAACGCAACCAAGATAGTTTAGCACCTCAATGCTTACTCAACACGCTAATTTATTCATAGCGCAAAGCTTCGATAGGGCTTAACTGTGCCGCACGACGTGCCGGGAAAAAACCGAAGAAAACCCCAACGCCGGCAGATGCAGCAATAGCAATGAATATAAGACTGGTATCGATCAAAACATCCCACCCGGCCAGACGAGCCACAAGCGAAGAAGCACCTAACCCAAGGAAAAGGCCAACCAGGCCACCGATCAGACATAACATAATTGCTTCCACAAGAAATTGAATTAAAATATCTCGCTTACGTGCACCAATGGCCATACGCAGCCCAATCTCCCGAGTGCGCTCAGTAACAGACACCAGCATGATGTTCATAATACCTATGCCACCAACCAGTAATGATATTGCAGCTGTTGCAGCTAACAATAATCCAAACGTTTGTGCCGTTTCATTTCGTGCACGAATGAATTCAGCAATATTAAAGACTCGAAAATTGGGTTGATCTCCTGGCCGCAAACGCCGTTGAATACTGATAACATCTTTGAGTTCTGTTTCTGCACGATCGAGGTCATAACCTTCAGAGAATAAAACGCGCATCACACCAATCTGGTCAGGTACAGTACTTTCTCTACCTGAAAGTCTAGCCCGCACTGCAGATGTTGGTGCCAATATAATGTCGTCTTCATCACGACCAAACTGATTATCGCCTTTTTCAGCCAGTATACCGATCACTTCAAAAGGTACATTTCCGATACGCAATTGCGCACCTAATGGTGATTCACCATCAAACACTTCCTCAACGATAGTGTGACCGACGACAGCATATCTGCGGCCAGACGCGACTTCCTGTTCAGAAAAAAACCGCCCAAATGCAACTGGCCAATTTCTCACCACGGGGTAACTGGCATGAACCCCTGATACTGATGTTGGCCAATCTGCACCACCAGCAACCGCTGTAGAAGAAACACGCAATTCTCCGGTCACGCCTTCAACACCATTTACATTATTGAGAACAGCCTGAATATCCCGCTCTGAAAAGGGAGGTGCAGTATTGGCACCACGTGAACGCCCACCAAACCGGGAGGCCCCCGGAACAACGGAAAGCATGGTCGACCCAAGGCTTGCTATCTGATCTTGGACTTTCTTTTGGGCGCCAGCATTAATTGAGCTCATCACAATAACCGACGCCACACCGATGATAATACCAAGCGTTGTCAGGATCGATCTCAACATGTTCTGGCGTAACGCTTTCATAGCGGCGACCAGACAATCAAGAAATGACACGAGTAATCTCCTTACGACGCTCATCATTGACAATCTTTCCATCGCGCAAACGCATCACCCGATGTGTCCAATCAGCAATTTCCTCCTCGTGGGTAACAATAATAACAGTCACGCCACTTTCATTCAGATCAGTAAAAAGCTGCATGATCTCATTCGATGTTTCAGTATCCAGAGCCCCTGTTGGTTCATCGGCAAGTAAGATTTGTGGGCGATTCACCAATGCACGCGCAATAGCTACACGTTGCTGTTGCCCCCCTGAAAGTTGCGAAGGATGGTGTCCCATACGCTCACCAAGCCCGACCCGTTTCAGCACATCTTCAGCAACCTTGTTGAGGTCCTCTGGTCGGTCACGCGAATAAAGCACCGGGAGTTTTACATTTTCCAGAGCAGATGTACGCTTTAAAAGATTAAACTGCTGAAAAACAAAACCAATAGTGCGATTGCGCAAGCCAGCCAACTGATCTGGCGTCATGTCTTCAATCAAGGCACCGTTAATTTGCATGGACCCTGTGCTTGGTTGATCAAGTGCACCCAGAAGATTCATCAATGTTGATTTCCCAGATCCAGATGGCCCCATAATAGACAAAAACTCACCACGCCTGATTTCAAATGACACGCCGGCAAGGGCATGAATTTCCTCAGCACCCATAACATATGTTTTTCGGATGTCTTGGCCAATAACAAGAGCATCACTAGTCATATTAGCACTCATGATTGACCAGGTGCGTTGCGAACAATGAGTTTATCCCCTTCTTTCAATCGTCCCCGCACCACTTCGGTCCAGGAACCATCGGAAATTCCAAGGAAAGCAGTGCGCGGCTGAATTTTATCCTCCGCATCCAATACCCAGACAGTTTTACGTTGTGGCTGATTTTGTTGCCCTGCCTGATATTTCTGCCACTGCTCTTTTGTGAGTACAGAACGCATAATTGCCTGCATCCTTTTACGACGGTCCGCCCCAGCATTAGGGTTCCCACCGCCTGGCCTACCGCCACGCCCTCCAGAAAACAATGCTTGCATACGCGTGCGCAACTCTTGTTGCTGATCATCAGTTAATTCAAGGTCACCTGTAAGGGCTGCAAACCGGCCCGCGCCGCGTGTCCCCTTCTCACTACTGTTAGCTCTTGCAGCGGCAATGAGAGTTTGTGCATTTTCAGGCTCAAACCGTGCCGCCGCATTAGGGATACGCAAAGTATCATCTCGTTGCCCTGTAATGATTTCTACAGTCGCTGTCATTCCAGGAAAAAGAATGCGCCCCGGATTATCCGCATGAATAATCACTGTATAGGTTACAACATTTTGTAATTCCGTTGGGGCTAATCGTACGATCTGCACTTCACCAGAAAAATTTCGCCCCGGATATGCATCAACAGTAAACGACACAGAATTCCCCGCTGCAATAGCACCTATATCGGCCTCATTAACATCTGCCTCGATCTGGATGCGGGACAAATCCTGAGCAATTTCAAACAATATTGGCGCGGACAAACTTGCCGCTACAGTTT
This sequence comes from uncultured Caulobacterales bacterium, assembly GCA_964529135.1. Taxonomy (GTDB): domain Bacteria; phylum Pseudomonadota; class Alphaproteobacteria; order Caulobacterales; family Parvularculaceae; genus CALLPQ01. Next base: position 9,248 of record CAZGVP010000081.1, read on the forward strand.
GCCCAACATCAACACTGCGCAGGATAACAACGCCATCAATTGGTGAACGAATTTCTGTACGCGTGAGATCGACTTCAGCTTGTTCCAGAGATGCCTCGCGCTGCACAACCAGCGCTTGTGCATTCTCCACTTGAGCACGTGCTGATTCTACATCAGCTTGAGCAGCACGATATAGGGCACGGAAACTATCAAGCTCCTGTGCAGAAAGACCTGCATCTCCTTCAAGACCCTCAAATCGGTCAAAATCATTTTTACGCTGTTCCAATAAAGCTCTAGCCCTGCGCACATCAGCGTTGCGGGCATTTAAAGAAGCCACGGCAACAGCTTTTTCTGCACGCGCTGCCGCCACACGAGTTTGAAATGTCTGCGGATCAATTCGCGCAATAAGTTCGTCTTTTTCCACTTCAGAATTAAAGTCCGCCAGTAATTCTGCAACTTGCCCAGAAAGCTGTGAGCCCACTTGCACAGTCACTAATGGTCTTACGGACCCACTAGTTGCTACGGATTGATTGATAGCACCACGATCTACAATGATCGTTTCATACCCGCCGGTAGGCGCAGCTCCTTCTGCACCGCCACGGTTCAAAAAGAACACAACAACAAGCAGCATCAATGCACCGGTCAGGAGTAACTTCCATTGCTTAAAA
>CAZGVP010000082.1:0-9890 GCA_964529135.1 uncultured Caulobacterales bacterium
CAGCAAATGGCAATTCCGGCGAATGTGGCTTGCGGAACCGGTACCGCCATTCGTCAAGAGGCGGAACGCTTTATTGAATTCGTAGAAAATTCTGACCGTATGCAGCGATTGATAGGGCTGGCTGAACAGGCTCGAAACCTTACCAGTCTTCCGGCATTCCTGGGCTATGCCAATATCTATAATGCCAGTTATTGGACACGGCGGGCGACGGCATCGCCCGATCCTTCATGTGCAGCATGCTATCTGACTATTGCGAAACAACTGGAAGATCAGGTTGTCTATACCGCTCTTGGGAGATTAGCGAATACGTTTGCGGTGGACCTTTCATCTTTTGATACTATTTTGAATGGAATGCATAAATCTGATCGTTCCTCTGTGCGCCATGAAGAACGCTTAAACTTGCATGTGCTTCATGCGTTAAGGCAGGGTGTTATTATGTATGCCCTCGTCCTTATCGCTAGACTACCTGGATTTTCAGGGCGGCATGAAGTCACTCATAGTGACCTTGTAGATATGATACTTCATTTGCAGATCGATGAGGTTGTGCAGTTACTTGGTGATATTTTCCCGGTACAGCGTCCGGAAATTGATGCGATGGCGGGTATAGAAGAGCAAACCAGTCTGGACCTTTCTTCACAAAGTGGTTATCCGGCTGTGCATGAAGACGTTATAAAGCCCCTGCTAGAAATCGAGACAATTATTCAAGAAACAGGTGTAGCAATATCCCATTTTTATGGGGCTTATGGATAGAAAGATACCATACTGGCGATGAAAGTAACTGGTGCGGTCGTTTCATTTTCGACGCTTTACGCCACGCATTTTATTTTTTTAGGGTTGCTCCTGCCGTTCTTCTCAGGGTGGCTGGCTTTGCGTGGTTTTTCGCCCTCTGACATTGGATTAATAAATGGGATTGCGCTTGTTGCCAGGCTTGCAATCGGTTCTATGGTTGCTGTTCTTGTCGACCGGCAGCGAGATAAGCGTCGCCCCCTTATTTTTGTATCTACATTATTTGCAGTTGGTGGATTGTTGTTGATCGCGTTCGATAATAATTTTCTAATTGCTACTGCCTCCATATTGGTCATCTGGTGTTTTGGATTGCTGGTGCCATTAACCGATACGATGGTATTACGGGCAGACCGGGATGGCGATTTGGAATATGGCCCTGTTCGAGCGATCGGCTCCATTGCCTTTTTACTGACAACGTTGCTGGGGGGAGTGATATTTGACCGACTAGGGATAGAAGCCGTTGGTGCAGGACTTGCTGCTTCCTCTGTTGCGGCATTAGTTATGGCATTTCTCTTGCCGGCATCTATTAAGGTTGAAGGTGAAAGTAAACCCTCTCGCGGGACCTTACGCTGGCAGGATGCAGTGGTGCTGGTTTCAACGCCAGTTTTTCTGTTAGCTCTCTTTGCTGCGGGTCTAACGCAAGGTGCCCATGCGGTTTATTACGCTTATTCGATTCTTCATTGGTCCGATCTTGAATATTCTAATACAACGATAGGCTGGTTATGGGCCACTGGGGTGCTTGCTGAAATTTTTCTTTTAACGAAAGCTCGCGGGCTTGCCCGTTGGTTTTCTCCTGCGTGGTTGTTTGGGTTTGGTGCTTTGGCTGCATCTATTCGCTGGTTTGGAACCGCGTTAGAGCCATCATTGCCTTTTTTATTTTTTCTGCAGATGATGCATGCGTTGACTTTTGCTGCCACTTATCTTGGTACAATTGAATTTATTGACCGTGCTATTCCAGTTCGTTTTGTAAATACGGGAATGGTACTGTTCTCGACCACAGGTGTTGGTGCATTGACGGGGTTGGCTACAGTGATTTCAGGATATATTTATGAGGTAGGTGGTGCCGGTGCAGCGTACATGATGATGGCGGTTATGGGGGGAATAGCGTTCGTATTTTCGATGGTTTTGCATCGAATATGGAATGGATCGAAAATTATCAACTAGATATATTCGGCATACCCCAGATTTTTGATGGGCGCATTAAACTTCCGGAAAACTCAAATCCGTTTTCATCATCTTCTGCAAGTAGTAGTGGGCCATCAAGGTCAAGATAATCGGCATGGCCAGCTAAGATAAAGGCTGGGGCCATGGCGAGTGAAGAGCCGAGCATGCAACCGATCATAATGGTAACGCCAAACTCACGAGCCTGTTTTGCTGTTGCTAATGCTTCACTAAAACCACCGGTTTTATCAAGTTTAATGTTTATGGCGCCATAATATGGTGACAACCTGACAATATCCTCCTTCGTGTGAAATGATTCATCTGCACACAGTAGGTTTTTATTTGGATTACCTGTCAACTGCTCATCGTGATTAGTTGGGACGGGTTGCTCGATAAGGGCGATCCGGCTGAGATCAATCTTCCTTGTGAGTGATGTTAATGTTTCTCGATCAAGTGCCTCATTCGCATCAAGAATGAACTGTGCATCTGGTGCACCTTGCATGGCGGCCTCTATACGGGCGAAGTCAAGTTCATCACCAGCGAGCTTGAGTTTTAATAATGGCCTATCCGTAAGATCTCTTGCATTCATGTTGACAATATCAGGTGATGCTACTGATAAGGTAGCGGCTGTGATGCGAGCGGTGGGTTTTTCCAGGCCGGCTAATTCCCATATAGGTGTACAGGTTATTTTGGTATGCAAGTCCCACAACGCGCAATCTACTGCATTACGAGCTGCACCAGGTTTCATTATTCGTTGTAATTCCTCAATTGTAAGGCCATTTTCAATATCAGATTGTATCAATTTTATATCGTTGCTGACGCTTCCTAGCGTCTCATCATATCGAGGATAAGGAACGCATGCGCCTAGTCCTTTATGGCCATCTTCCTCGATAGTTACAATGATTTGGTCAGCGCTCGTTTTGCTGCCACGTGCAATGATAAAAGGTTTTCGTGTGCGATAGCTTTGAGTTGCTAAGGTAAGCCGTCTTGCCGGGGTACCTCTCATTTAGAATGCAGCCTTGTGGGTGCCATCCCAATCGGTGGGAATTTCTTTTTCTTCTAGCGTTTTGATGCGTTCTTCATAAATATCAAAGAGGCTAATGTTCGATGCTGGAAATTGTCGAACTTTTTCGAGACTGCTTCTTGCTTCCTGCACATTGCCCGCTCGGTATGCCTGAATAAGTGCGCGGTGAGCGGTGTCCAGATCTCGAAAATTTTTCGATGATTTGATGAAAGGGTTTCCAATTAATGCATGAATGTTAAAAGGTTTTTCATTAAGACCGGTTTCGACGCGGTCTAATTCAAGAAACGCATATTTATGATGGCTTTCTCGATGAACATGATCAGCGCAGATAATTGCTGGGCCATAATATTCAGATTGTCGACGTAAAAATGATGCAAGGTCAACAGCATGGCCAATTGCGGAGTAGCGGTTTCTGCGCCCATGCCCCATGGGGCCAGAAAAACAATCGCCGGTAGCAATGCCAATTGCAAGGTGTATTTGAATATTTCGTGTACGTGCTGATGATGCCAGTTCAGTATTTGTTTTATCCATGCTTTCAATCATGGCAAGTGCTGCTGCACAGGCTTTTTCTATGTGATCTGCAGTTTCAAGAGGGACATTGAAATAAGCAAAAATCCTTCCGCCTTCGGCTTGATCAACGGTGCCGCCTATTTTGGTTATGGTGTTGCGCAAATGATGACTGGCTGCCGCCATGATTTGACTGACATTATTCGGGGTTTCTGAAAGTGACTGAAGGTCATCATCAGTAAGCCGTAATTCGCATGCCAGAACAGTGATTTTGCGCTGAACTCCGGTAAGAATTTTCTGTGTACGGTCTTCTCGTAAAGCCTTCATGGCATTTTCAGGAAGCATTCCCCTGAAGGCGCCACGTACATTATCATCGAACAATACTGTTCCAACTGATTTGCCACCTGCAATAGAAAAGGTGCCAACGAACATTGCTAATGCCGGTAGTAATGGATTGATCAACCAACCATTGGTGAAGAAAAGCATCGATGAGAGGAGCATTAATAATATTGCTCCGCCGGTGGCAACCGCCATTGCTTGCCAGAATATAAGTCGTTGAGCGAGCATGATTGCGGCGGCTCCAAGCAACATAACCGCGATAGCTTCAATATATCCAAACAGGGCTGGGCGCTTCAAAGATACACCATTGGTAATCTGATCTGCCATTATGGCATGAATTTCAACCGGTGCTAGGGAACCACGTGGCGTTCGCAGCGTATCGCCGGTTGCTGCACTGCGACCGATCAGAATAACTGAGCCTAGAAAGGACTGCCTGGAGGCGTTTCCCTCTAAAACTTTCCAAGCAGATGTTGTTGTAATGCTAGAGCGGCGTGGGGGGTAAAGCCTGAGCGTCCCTGTGCTTTCAAGGTCGATAGCTCTGTCGCCAAGCGTTATTTTGTTTGGCATCTTACCTTGGCTGGAAGTGGCCGTTGTGTGAGTGCCAAGATTAATATGCGGCTGGTCAAGTGACAGGCGAGCAGCCTCAAGGGATAGGGAAGGTCGGGGTTTTTCGCCTTGAGACCAGTATAGGTATGTACGGCGTAGCAAGCCGTTTTGATCTGTTGGCAGGTTTAGAACTACCGGATTAGAAGCCGCACTTAGTGCGGGGCTAAGTGGATAGCGTGCCCGTGCGCTTGGTAAGGCAAGGAAATCTGAGTTGGGGTTCACAAGTTTCATCAAGCCGTCAGATTTTGTAATATCCGATCGCAAGAATGTAACCTCACCAAGCGTATTGAAATTATCCTCAGCGAACCCCACCCCCGCTGGCAAGGCGCTAAGTGAGCGTGCCAGGACTTCATCCGTGCGCGGCAGGAGTTTCAATTGAGATGCCAGTGCCTCGTCTTGAGCTCCTTGAAGCCAAAAATCTCCTATCGTTTCGGATGACAAAAGATCTGGAACATCAAGAGGCTCGGCAATCAGCACTGCTTTGGCACCAGCCTCTGTTGTTTGATCAACAAGATCAGCGATGAGTGTACGTGGCCAAGGCCAAGGGCCTACTTTTTCAAGGCTTTCTTCGTCTATTAATACAACATGGAATGAGGAATTGGCGGTTGCTGGTGCGGGCGCAAGGCGTTGATAATAATCGAAAAGCGCCTCACGCATGGGGGCGTGAGGCGCATGAGCGCCCATAAGCGCATTCACGGCTATAACGATGAGAAGTAATGTGACCAAAAGTAATGGCAGTGATGCTAACCATCGAAATTGAAAAGACTTAATTCCCTGCACGCTACCCGTCTCCCGCCACGTTATCAGTGGTGTTTAAATTCGAAATTCATGCCGGTTTTAGAAAATCGGCCTATCTTACGTAAGGAAGGTGCAAAATCACAACACCTACTGCTACTTTCTGTTCCAAAATGCAGCACTTATATATCTGTTTAGAATGATTTTATCATTTTGGGATACCAGTGAAGTCATAAAACTTTATGTTAAGGTATGCAAAATTTAAACCTTTTCGGAAGCGTAATGGATGCAGTGCCTGTTTTCTGGGAGAAGATAACGGATTTGCGTCTAGACCAAGTAGGTGAGTGATGACGGCTGACGCCGCACGTTTTGAGACCGGCCATCAGGGGGATACCCTGAAGCTTGATGTTTTTGGCGATTGGCGAGCCCCCAATTTGGGTGCTGTCGATGGCTTATTGCGTGATTTTAGCGATGATACTGTTGGCCGTGACTTGATTATTAATCTTGAGGGCGTTGAGAAGATGGACACGGTGGGTGCCATGATGATTCAGCGTACATTTCACAATTGCGAAATGCGCACTCACAAATCTGCAATCGTTGGTGCCAGTAAAGGCCATGAATCCCTACTTCGCCAGGTAATAGATCATCTAGATCCATGCCCGATAGAACCTCCGCGTTTGGGGGCTTTTGGTCAACTCGAAGCGATGATGTACCGGACAGGCAAAGGCGTTGAGGGTGCATACAAGGCGGCATTGGAATTATTGAATTTTATTGGATTGACGCTGCTTACAGCAATCAGGGTGATTGTTAACCCTAGCCGTTGGCGTGCAGCTTCTGTCGTTCATCACATGGAGGAAACAGGCCTTAATGCGGTTCCGATTGTTGCGTTGATGTCTTTTTTGATTGGTGCCGTTATAGCCTTTATGGGGGCAAAGATCCTTGAGCAGTTTAACGCAACTGTATTTGTTGTAGAGCTTGTGGGTTTTGCTGTTTTGAGGGAGTTTGGTGTCTTATTGGCAGCGATATTGGTTGCCGGGCGATCTGGTAGTGCTTTTACAGCACAGATCGGCTCCATGAAAATTCGTGAGGAAATTGATGCATTAAGAGTTATGGGACTTGACCCTGTTGAGGTTTTGATCGTTCCGAGAACCTTTGCCCTGGTAATTATGTTGCCAGTATTAGCGTTTTTGGGGGCAATGCTAGGCTTGGTGGGGGGAGGCTTGGTCGCATGGGCAACGATGGATATATCACCAGCCTATTTTATGGCACGCATGAAAGAAACTGTCATTATCAATAATTTTTGGGTGGGGATTATTAAGGCACCTTTTTTTGCTTTTGTGATTGCGGTGATTGGCTGCTTCCAGGGTATGGAAGTGGAGGGGAGCGCTGAATCTTTAGGTCAGAAAACAACTTTATCCGTAGTCCAATCTTTATTTTTGGTGATAGTCCTTGATGCATTTTTTGCAATGTTCTTCTTGGAGATTAATTTTTAAATGCCAGAAAGTAACATTGACCATATAATCGAGGTGCGCCGATTGCGTACGCAGTTTGGCAATTTTGTGGTGCACAATAATCTTGATCTCGATGTGCGTCGTGGCGAAATTCTTGGCGTTGTAGGTGGATCTGGGACAGGAAAGTCTGTGTTGATGCGCGCTATTATCGGATTGAAGAAACCTTCCCAGGGGAAAGTTACAATTTTTGGGCAGGAGTATTATGGCGCGTCAAACAATGAGAAGTTGGATGTAGAGAGACGTTGGGGGGTTTTGTTCCAGGGTGGGGCGTTATTTTCTTCTATGACGGTGGCAGAAAATGTAATGGCACCGTTGCGTGCGCATCTTGATCTGCCCGAGGAGCTTGCGCATGATATTGCATCCTTAAAAATTTCCATGGCGGGGTTACCAGAAGAAGCGGGCGATAAATTTCCTTCTGAGTTGTCAGGTGGGATGAAGAAAAGAGCGGGACTTGCGCGCGCTTTGGCGCTTGACCCTGAGTTGGTGTTTCTTGATGAACCTACGGCTGGCCTTGATCCTATTGGCGCAGAACAGTTTGATGAGCTTATTGTTAATCTCAAGGATTCTCTTGGACTAACCGTGTTTATGGTGACACATGACCTTGATACGCTTCATGCGGCTTGTGATCGTGTTGCTGTTCTTGATCAAAAACGAGTTATCGTTAATGCCCCTCTCGATCAGGTGCGTGCGACTGATCATCCATGGATACAACGCTATTTTTCAGGGCCACGCGGACGAGCTGCGGTGACGGCTACTGATCCACAACATATACAAGATTTTAAAAAAAAGCAGGCAATAGCCTGATTGCTGAGTGAAAAAATTATGGAAAATCGTGCACCTTACATTCTCATGGGCGGCTTTGTGTTAGCAGCATTTGGTTTAGCATTTAGTTTTATTCTCTGGATTGGACAATCTCAGCATGAATACGATGAGTACAGAATTGTTTTTACTGAACAGGTTTCCGGCTTGAATACTGGCGGTGCCGTGCGGTTTAACGGGATACAGGTCGGTGAAGTTAAAGATCTGGAAATCAATGAAGATGGATTGGTTGAGGCGCTTGTCAGGATTGATACAAAAACACCTGTTAAAACTGACACCGTGGCCAGGTTGGAAATCGTTGGCTTTACCGGTCTTGCGATTATTCAATTTGAAGGTGGCACTCATGACGCAAGGTTTTTGAAGGATACAATATCAGGAACACCGATAATTCAGGCGCAACCATCCGATATAGGGTTGTTGCTTTCTGGTTCCAGCAGCATTGTTGAGGGTGCGAATAAGGTGCTTTCTGATGAGAACATCAAAAATATTAGCGGGATCATTGCTAATATTAATACGCTCACTGGCACATTGGTTGACAGCAGGGATGATATTTCTGTTGTTATTGCAAATACAGCATTGATTACAGAAGATCTTGCTCGCGCCTCAGATGATCTTGATCGGCTGATAAAGGATTTAAATTTGCTGGCTAATAATGAAGGGTCTGCGGCTCTTGCGAGTATAAGTGAAGTCGCTGCAAATACAAAAGAGCTGATTGTGGAACTTCAGGCGGTGGTCGGTGAGAACCGAGAGAATTTGCGCGGGTTTTCTTCAAACGGTTTGGCCCAGGTTGGGCCCGGACTTACTGAAATCAGAAGGCTGGTGCGAACAGCTGATAACTTCCTGCGACAACTAGAGCGTGACCCTAGAGGGTATCTTCTAGGTGAGCCGGTTCCTGAATATGAGGCAGCCCAATGAAAAATTTCGTAAAACCTCTGTGTTTAATTATAGCCACATTCATGACGGGGGCTTGCGTTTCGGTTTTACCGAAAACGTCGCCGCCTGCTCCACGTTATACGATTGCAGCGATTACTAACGATAATATTACTGCAGCGGTGAATTGGAGTTTGATTGTTGCTGATCCAACATCAAGCCAGCTTTACAATACAACTAAGGTTGCTTTGACGCGCGAAGAAAACCGTTTTGAATTTTATTCCAATACTGAGTGGGTAGATCGGGCACCTGTACTTTTTCAACGAGCTCTGGTTCGTAGTTTTGAAAATTCTGGTCACATTTTGAATATAGGTGATTCTTCTACGTTACCTGTCAGTGATTATATTTTAAAAACTGATATGAGAGCATTCCATGTGGATTATACGAACGTTTCTCCTAGTGTAGAAGTAATGATATATGCGCGTCTCGTCGATAAGAACGGATCTATTCGTGCTGTACGCAATTTTTCTGCACAACAATTTGTTGAGCAAGATTCGATATCGGCTGTAATGGCAGGATTTGATATCACCCTCGATCAGGTCTTGAGCGAGATAGTGAGCTGGGGCTTCTTTGAAGGTGAGAGCATTCTTGATGGTGAGGTATCAACACCGTAAATGAGAGCTGTATAGAAGCAGATTTGGTGTTTTTCCGCCTAAAAAAAACGGGCTCCCTTTCGGGAACCCGTTTTCCGTTCTAAGTTATCTTTAGAACACCACCAAACTAGAAAAGGAAGTCTGACGCTGAAGAATCTTCGAGAGAGCCAAAGATTGAATCTACTGTTGGTTGCAGATCGGCTTGTGTAAAGACATCAGAATTTTCTGCGAGCGCACTTATTTTTTCTTCGAATGAAGCATCGTTTTGCGATGCTAGAAGTGTTTCATTGAAGGTAAATGCGTCTTTTCCGGATAGTATATTTTCAAATCCGGTAAACTGATCAGATGCTAACAATGCATCGACTTCTGCCTGGCTAAACCCAACCAAGGCTAGCGTATCGACACCATCACCAGCGTCGACAATACCGTCAATAGAGCCGCCAGCGACAAGGACGAATATATCGCCTTCAGCACTCAGGACTACGTCGCCATCTATTAGGCCACCATTAACAATATTAACGCCGTTAGCTGTTGACGCATCGATACCAGCTTCGACGCCAGCGATGACACCGAAATTGGCAAGAATACCAGTGACGCCAACACCTTCAATGCTGACACCAGCAGCTTCAGCACTATCAGTTGATCCGATGATGCGACCTGTGTTCAAGATCAGGCCTTCAAATGCTGGTCCATCAGCCCCTGGGAATAATCGTAAACCATGGCCAATTTGATTGGCTGCATCAGCATCACCACGACCCTGGAAAAGCCCATCATTGAGGATGATAGATTGGACAGAAGCCCCAATCTGAAGGCTAACACCCGAACCGATATTGCCGGCACCAGCATTTATTGCGATGAAACCGGTGGTGACTATTTTGA
>CAZGVP010000083.1:0-9823 GCA_964529135.1 uncultured Caulobacterales bacterium
CGAGTTCCATACCCGCCACGACGCCGACTGACCGGTTTAACATATAGCGCAAAAACACGGGCGGCAGGGCCTTCACCTTGCCGGGCCTCAATAATTTGTGGCGCCCCGCTATTGGCTTTGCGTTTAACCTCACGGGCTAATTCTTCTATTGTTTCAGGCTGAAACTGTTTAGAGAAAAGTGTATTACGCTTCGCACCACCGAAAATTTCGCTAAATGATTTGTTGGCCTCAACAATTTTTGCGTCTTTACCAAACTCACCTTCGATAATCGCAACGCCAAATGGCGCCTCCGTAATATCCCCGGAAAGAGTCAGCTCCTCAACTTCTGCAACCTCATCTTCAAGCATCAACTCAACACAGGTAAAACCCTCACCGGAACCACCTCGCCGAAAAGCGATAAAAGTCCCATTCACAGGCTCATCATGTTGCCTTCTTATCTTGGCTGTTTGTTCACCGGCATCCATTTCCCATAACGCCAGAACCAATTCTCCAGTTTCCCCCAGAATAACATCATCTATATGATGCAGTGCACCTTTCTCAGCACCGAGTTTTTCACGCATTGAAGCATTTGCCCAGGCAATTTGCCCTGATTTTTCCAATGCAAAAACGGGGCGGACATAATCAGCATATGCTGTTGCAAGAACATCATGCTCCTCTTCATCAATAGGCATTTCGCGTAGTGCCCAAGTAACATGAACATTATCCCCTTCAATCGGGCGTACCGAAACCTCAAACCGCCTTCGACGGGCACCTCCTAAAAGAGTGCTCACCTGATAGATATCTTCACGTGCAGTTTCTCCACTACGTGCAGAGCGGCACAGGCGAAAAATCTTCATCGCCTCTGCGCCTTGCTGTGCAAACAAACGCTCAATGCGTGGAGGCAATCCGGAATATCCCTCAACCCCGGCCTCTTGAGCAAGCAGCTGATAGCGGCGGTTCGCAAACACAACCACGCCATCACGTCTCGCTACCAAGCGCGCTTCCGGATCTCCGTCGAGAACTTTTTCAGCAAGTTTTAATCCAGTTAGCGAATCTGTGCCGCCTAATATTCTGGCACCATTGATGGCGTCTTCTCCGCTGCTTTCCTGAATAATGTTTCTAGCGGATACGGTAGGTCGTTCCATTGTCCGCAATGCAAAGAACAACACACCGATAGAAGCCATCAACCCTACACAGCCAAGCACCATCATACCAGCGCTTGCGTCACGCACAGAAACAAAAATTAATGTGATCAGCGCCAGTAACCCAACAAACAATCCGAACCAAAGGCCAACCAAGATCAGTCGATCCCAACGTTCAGATAAAACAGATCCCGCCCCTTCTATTGCGGGCTGTTCAACTTTATTGTTTTCATCAACACGTTCATCCATTTCATTTTCATCTTGCTGCGCCTCTTTAGCCATCATCGCAACAATCTCTGGGGCCGATACCGGGCGCGGGATATCCCGAAACGGGTCCTGATCATCCTTACCGGCAACCTCTGTCAGCGTCGCCCCTGACAGATCCAGGATTTCATGGCTATTTTTCAGCTCTTTTAGAGCGGAAATTTTTTTTTCAGATTTGCTCACATGGAAACTCCGCGACGGTCCTGGCAACCACTTTCACACATCGCATTATGCGTATCGAAACGCCAGCAATATTGCTGGATTGTCACCTGATTCGGTTATCCTGATGCAGCATAACCTCCCCTACCCTCTCAATCCAGACCTTGCTTTGGACATGATAAAGCCAATCACTTTTGCAACGGCCTCATAGTGCTCCAGCGGTATTTCCCGATCGAGGTCAGCACTGGCATGGAGTGCTCGCGCTAATGGCGGGTTTTCCACAACAGGCACATTATGCTCTCGAGCGATCGAGCGCATCCGCAAGGCCAACTCATCCATACCTTTAGCCGTACAGATAGGGGCCGGACTATCGTTCTCATCATACCTCAACGCAACAGCATAATGGGTCGGGTTCATGATCACCACGGTTGCCTCTTTTACTGCGCTAGCCATCCGCCGGCGCGCCTGCACATCTCGAAGTTGCCGCTGGCGTGCTTTGATCTGCGGATCACCATCAGTTTCTTTTTGCTCGCGACGTAATTCCTCTCGAGTCATTCTTTGGCGTTTTTTCCATGAATATCGCTGCCACGCCAAATCCAATCCGGCAATAATACTCATGGCCAATACAGTAAGCATAAGTAATTTCAACACGAGATTACGCGCAACCGTCATTACTGAAATATCTTCAGTATAAAGGAGATTTATCACCATGATTCTGTCCGGCCAAATCGCAAACACCATGATTGACCCAATAATTACTATCTTCCCGAAGCCTTTAGCAAAATTTATCAAGCCAGACGGGCCAAAAATTCGTCCTAACCCCGCAAGAGGTGAAATTTTCTGTAAGGATGGTTTCATTCTATGCGTCGTAAAAACAGGGCGCGCCTGCACTGTGTTCCCAACGATCGCAGCTACCACCATCAATAAACCAAACCCACATAGCGCCACGCCAACGCTAGAGATAACAATGACAAAAAGGTTATGCAAGCTGGCAGCGTCTACTGACATCGCATGAGGATGGTCAAGAAAATCAATGCCCGTATAGGCAATATTGCTAACCATTGGGCCAGCCATCAACCACAAACCGAGCGCAGCTGCTGCCAATAATATTGTGGCTGTAAGTTCCTGACTTTTTGGCGCATCCCCTTTTTTGCGTGCATCTTCCAGGCGTTTTGGGGTGGCCTCTTCAGTGCGTTCAGACTTATCAGAGTGCTCACTCATTTCTGACTATCCTACCAACATGCCAGCCAGAAAAATCTCAAAATTAGAAAGAAAAACACTCATGATTAATCCTACTGTCAACATCAGGAGCATCAATCCCATGCCAAGATTGGCTGGCAACAGCATAAAGAAAACCTGAGCCTGCGGCATTAAACGATTGAGAATACCGGCACCGATATAAAAGACGAGACCAAAGAGAATAAATGGAGAGGCAAGACGGAACCCCAAAGAAAAAGCTTGCGATAATGTTTGTATCATCGCTTCTGCCATATCACCAAATGCAGGAACCACTCCCGGCTGCAACAAAATATAAGAATCTCTCACCGCCAACAACAACATATGATGCAAGTCCGTTACAAAGATCATAGTTGTACCAAAAACCGCTAAAAACCCACCAATAATTGCGCCTTGCAACTGCTGCGTCGGGTCAAAGATTTGCGCTAATGAAAGACCGATTTGAAATGCAATGATTTGCCCTGCAACATTCAGCGCACTCATCAACACGCGGGCTAAAAGACCGAGGAAAGCGCCACTCAAAATTTCTCCGAATATCAAACCAACCATTGATGCAACCTGGCTGCTTGCGATTGTACCGCCTGTATCAGCAAGAAAAGACGGATAAAATGTTGATGCAACCGGCACCATAGCAAGCGTAACCGCTAGCGCTGCAACAAGTCTCAATCGCGGAATAAGAGAAAAATCACCAAACGCAGGCGCCGTCATAAACATCGCCCCTACCCTGCAAAATACAGCGAAAATTACCAAAATATCGAATGGAAGGTCCGCAAGGCTGAAGGTCACAACAATGCTTCCCTAAAGCCCGCCGGCTGCAATCATGCCATAAAGACGAATAGCAAACTGCCCCAAAACCGCGCCCATAAATGGCAAGCACAAGCTAATAACAAGAAACATGATAATAATGCGGGGCACAAAGACGAGTGTAAGCTCTTGAACCTGCGTCAATGCCTGCAAGAGGGCAATAGCAAACCCTACTGCCAAACCGGCAAGCATAGCCGGGCCTGCCACTTGCAAAGTAACCCAAAAAGCTTCGCGCCCGATATCTAATATTTCTGAACCTGTAAACATAGGCAGATTTTGCCCACTTATAGTTAAATAAGCGTGAGCACCCGACATCTCTTTGAGACACCGGTCACCGTAATTTACAAATTCATAACCTTGGTTAAGCCTCAATAAAGCCTTCACCCATATTCGGATTTGTAACCAACACCACAAGAATAGTAGTTCGCAATTGGACCGGCTTCAACCGGGATGATAAAAAATGGCGCAACTATCAGCGCGAGTGCTGCAAGATAGTCAATTACACCATCAACTGAAGCAGGTAAAAATCGCATTTTTCTCTCCTATAGGTTTGTTATTATTGCAATTTGACTGCACCAAGAGAGACACTAAAATCAGTACACAACACATAAAATTCATTAAAATCTGAAGGATTTATCTATGCGGGAATGGCGTATACTTGTGCGCCTTTCTTGAAGGTGAACAGAAAAAACTCAACTCCGGTGTCAAACTTACCGTTCTTACCAAAGCCAAGTGTTGGGGCAGGTGCGCCATCTAAGCTGAAATTATTTTCCAACACTGCAATATATCCAGATTGCGTTTTAATGATGGGTACACTGTCCTTAATGACGTTCTTATTCCGTTGCTATCCCAGACGATATAGCCGTGTCTGGAGCACCACCCTTCGCCAACAACACTCTTCCCAATGGTCGCTGCTCAAATACATCAGTAAATGTCCCATCTTGCCAAACAGGTTCGCCACGTATCATCACAAGCGGGACAACCCCTTCAGATCTGGTTACTAACTGCTCTGTCTGCAGAATATCCCTGTAAACACGATCAACTGTTGCTTCTCCATCGTGCGATTTTAAACGCTCAGGGTCCATCAACACCATATCAGCTTGCGCACCAATATCGAGCGTACCAGAAGAAATACCAAAAAACTCCGAGGGCTCGCGCGTCAAACGACGCACCATCTTTGCCACGCCAACCTCTCCGCAATCCTCCCAGGCGATTCGAAGCGCCCGCAAATTCACATCATAAAAGGCCATATTGGTCAGGTGGGCACCAGAATCCGCAAAGCCCGGTAGAAACAAATCGCTGAGCAAGGCCTTGCGCATACGTTGCTCATCATCATTAGCGCTCACGGTACTCCAGATAAAATCACGATCATACTCACGCAGCAGATGCAACATAAAATCTGCCTCATGACGCATAATGGGAAGATTGGCAAAATAAGTTGCCTCATCTTCTGACAATGCAGCATGATTTTTCCCCGCCTGAACTTTTAACAACCGCGCAAATACCTCACCCAGATTTTGGCCAATCCAGAAATTCACCGGAATATCTTCGATGATCATTTCATCGATAGCCCGGCGCATCGCAAAATCTTCAAGAGACAATATACGCTTTAAACGCGACAGCCCAAACCCCCGCTTACCCTTCATCCACATAGCACAAAATTGTCTGCAAAATACAGGATCATTGAGCAAAGCCATGCGCCCTTCGCGATCTTCCAGATCCAGCATCATCAACGCACGCAGCTCAGGTATTTCTTCCGATAGCGGAGAAACCGGGCCATCAGACCAAACCTTAAAAGGAGCAGCCAATGCCTGTAACTTAAACTTTCCTCTCAGTATAGATGAATTGATCAGTCTTGATATAAAATACGCTTTCTTTTGCGTATTCCGGTTCGCACGAACATCAAGAGCCGCCACTGCAGTAATTTTCAAAGCCTTTTTATACAACCTAGCACTGGACAACATAAAATAGCGCAAAATATTCAACGGGCTTTCCGTCGGCGGTGTCGCCTGCCAAACGCGGTCATGTTTTCTGACAATATTCATCAGACGTTTTATTTCCTGAAAACCTCCATATTGCGCAGGTATACGTTTATCAGCATTAGGATCATTGGCCAGATAGTGAAAAGGCAACGAGTCCGTAGAAAACCCTACATATCCTTCAGCCATACCCTTTTCCAGCAGTTGATCCATTTTTTCCAGCTCACTTTTGTCTGGATCCCGGGTCACAGATGCATCCAATCCCATTGCCTCTATTCGCAACATTGAGTAAGGGATCATTGGCACAATATTTGGACCAAGATTAAGACCATCAAGATGCTCAAGATAAGCATCGGAAGTATTCCACGTCACCTTATCGGCAACGGCTTTCAATACATGTTTGGGGATATTCTCCACACGGGCAAAACAATCAACAATCGGGTCTTTGCCGTCCTGGCGTTGCGCACCAAATGCCAAGCCCAACGAGCAATTAGACACCACAACAGTTGTTGTTCCGTGACGCACAGACTCTGGCAAGCCAGGGCTTAATTCAACTTCAAGGTCATAATGGGTATGAATATCAAGCAAACCAGGCATTAACCAGGTGCCAGAAGCATCAATAATCCTGGCCGCATTCGCGCGATCTAACCCAGGCCCCCTCGCTGCGATATATCCATCTTTAATAGCAATATCACCAAGAGATGGCGCAACGCCAGTGCCGTCCATCACTATTGCGCCAATAATTAGAATATCCCATCCATTATCCACAACCCATTCTCCAGATATCAACACCCGTAACCTTATAGACTGATTATAAGATTTACGACTAAAGCAATAGCAGTCAGGGTTATTTAATAGCGTATCAACGCACTACCCCACGCAAGCCCACCGCCCAAGGCTGCAAAAGCAAGTAGTTGCCCGCGTTTAATGCGCCCATCGCGGATACCTTCATCAAGTGCCAGCGGGATCGACGCTGATGATGTATTGCCATGACGATCAATCGTCACAATGATTTTTTCAGAATCAAGCTTCAAGCGTTTTGCGCAAGAATCAATGATCCTGATATTGGCTTGATGAGGTACAAACCAGTCAATCTCTTGTGGCGATACATTGCCAGCATCTGCGACTTGCTTCACCGCACCGGAAATCTGGTCAACAGCATGGCGGAAAACTTCACGTCCGTTCATACGGACTTTACCTACGGTTCCACTAGTCGAAGGCCCACCATCGGCATAAAGATCATTAGCCATACGGCCATCAGCAGATAAATAAGTCTGCAGCACACCTTCACGAGGCTTACCCGCTGTTGCCTCACGTCCGCTAAGCACCACAGCGCCCGCACCATCGCCAAACAGAACACAAGTGCCACGATCTTCCCAATCGAGAAAACAAGTTAGCTTTTCAGCACCAACCACCAGCGCATGTTTGACCTGACCAGAGGCAATAAAGTTATGAGCAATATTGACCCCATAAAGAAAACCGGAACATGCAGCCGATACATCAAAAGCAATCCCCGGCGGCACGCCCAGTTTTTCCTGCACAAAAACGGCTGTGGATGGAAAAGTTTTGTCTGGTGTTACAGTGGCAATAATAATCAAGCCGATATCTTCAGGCGAGAGCCCGGCCTGCTCAATAGCGCGGCGCGATGCTTCAGTTGCAAGATCGGATGTTGCCTGATCATCGGCGGCAAAATGGCGTTGCGCAATACCACTTCGGCTTTTGATCCACTCATCCGTTGTATCCACAAACTTCGCCAGATCGTGATTGGTCACAACTCTTTCTGGGAGATAACCACCAACGCCCGAAAGGATCGTTTCAAGTGATGACATTAACCGTCGCCTGTTTTCTGAACTCACTTATCTACAAAGCCATATCAGCCTCACAGTGCTCTGTATAAAAACACAACACAAGAAACAGACACAGCAACCTTTATGCCGGAGTTCGCTTTGCCGCATTATGTTGAAAACGATCAACTATGCTAACAGCAAGACCCCGGCAGAAAACTATCCGCAAAAACTTATTCAGCAGCAGCTTCTTCGGCTGGTGCCTCTTCCGCAGGTGCAGCAGCCGCGTCTTCAGCAGCAGTCTTCGCAGCTTCTTCTTTTTCTTTTTTCTCTTCAATGCGCTCCAATGCTTTCGCGCCCGGCTTGGCTTTGTTCGGGTTGTTACCCGCTTTCCATTCAACAAGGCCGCCAGCAGAAAGGAACCGCGCCACACGGTCCGTTGGTTTGGCGCCAACGCTGAGCCAATGCTTAACGCGATCTTCTTTATACTGAACACGATTTGGATCATCTTTTGCCAAAAGCGGATTATAGGTGCCGAGTTTTTCAATAAAGCGGCCATCGCGTGGTGAGCGCACATCCGCAACAACGATTGAATAAAAAGGACGTTTTTTAGACCCGCCCCGGGCCAGTCTGATTTTAATAGCCATGATAGTTTCTCTTTCTTAAGTTAATTGATTAAATTTTGAAATTCTTCTTACAACTCTATTTTCTAGTTTTTCTCTGCATAGTGATCCGCACCCAGAAAATGCAGCGAAACATACGGTTCGTCGCTAATCACGCGGCTATCATGGGGATGGGACGGCACATAAAAAATATCGCCAACCTTCATCTCAATACTATCACCATCCTGCATTTCTGCTGTCGCACAACCCGATACAACCATCCCCACATGTTCCACATCACAAAATTCTTTACCCATGGCTTTGCCAACATCAGCAGACCATCGCCAGCCTGGTTCATAAGTGGCTCGCCCAATGGTCATCCCGCCAATATGCACAATCTCGAACTTCCCCTTGGGGAAAGAACGCAGCTCATCGGGGTTTTCGAAGCGTTTGAGAATAGGTTGAGTATTCATCTCAAATATCGCTCACATGGTTGGGCTAGGTTTTCGCTATTTAACGTATCATAAAAGGTCACTCTCGCTGCCACACCGAGGATGCCCCCAAGTGCGAAAACAACAAGGTAATTAGTTATTTTATCAAGCGCCTTCATTTCTTCTTCCCCAGTCCGGGCAACCCCGGCAAACCACCGCCACCCAATCCAGGCGGCATAGGACCCTTGCCAGAAAGCGCCTGTTCGAGCGCTTTCAAGTCCGGTGCGTCGCCGCCTCCAGATCCACCGCCCATTTGTTCGAGCATTTTTGCAGCATCATCAGGGGACGGCATACCGCCCATGCCCCCTGGCATCCCTCCAGCCATTCCCGGGGCACCGCCCATGCCCATCATTTGTTGTGCCATCCCCTTCATGCCACCTTTACCCATTTTTTTCATCATATCGGACATTTGACGGTGGGATTTCAGCAAGCGGTTGATTTCCTGCACGCTGGTACCAGAACCGGCAGCAACACGCTTTTTACGAGACGCATTCATCAAAGCTGGTTTTTTACGTTCCTTTTTCGTCATGGAACTGATGATTGCTTCCTGACGAACGATCTCCTTGTCATCAAGGCCACCGGCCTGATCCATCATCTTTTTCATTTTACCCATGCCCGGCATCATGCCCATGATGGCACCAAGGCCGCCCATATTGCGCATTTGTTTAAATTGCGCGGCGAGATCATCCATATCGAAGTCACCCTTGGCCATTTTTTTGGCCTGACGTTTGGCCTCTGCCACATCCATCTCTTCACTGGCTTTTTCCACCAGTGAAACAATGTCACCCATACCGAGGATACGCCCGGCCATGCGTTGGGGGTCAAACGTATCGAGAGCATCAAGTTTTTCACCAATACCGATAAATTTGATGGGCGCGCCTGTCACTGCACGCATAGAAAGTGCCGCACCACCACGCGCATCACCATCGATCCGTGTCATGACGATACCGGAAACCGGAACACGTTGCTTAAATTTCTCGGCTGTCTGCACCGCGTCCTGACCCGTGAGACTATCGACCACCAGCAAGGTTTCAATCGGAGTGGTATTGGCATGAACCTGCGCCACTTCAGCCATCAATTGTTCATCAATAGAAAGCCGGCCAGCTGTATCCAGCATCACCACATCATAACCACCAAGCTTGCCGGCTTCCATTGCACGATTAGCAATATCAATCGGTGTTTGACCGGTAATAATGGGCAATGTTGGCACATCAGCCTGCTCACCCAGAATTTTTAATTGTTCTTGCGCGGCGGGACGGCGCGTGTCGAGAGACGCCATCAATACTCTTTTCTTATCACGCTTGGTCAGGCGCAAAGCGATCTTTGCGGTTGAGGTGGTTTTACCTGACCCCTGCAAACCCACCATCAACACCGCCACCGGAG
>CAZGVP010000084.1:0-9717 GCA_964529135.1 uncultured Caulobacterales bacterium
CGTTTCGTTGAGCTCCAAGAATGGAATATTCTGTATAAAAAATATCCATTTTCTCGGAATTCAGGGAAAGTCCCTCGCAATACCGTTGGGTCATTTGCGATGCAAGGATTGGTGATACATCGCGACGAGCATCTTCAAGCAATGATACAACATCATATGCGTGATGACCTACCAAAGCGTCCTGAAAGTCGATTAAACCAGTACGTTTAATGTTGTCGCGCTCGGGCAACCATAAGAGGTTTTCAGCATGATAGTCGCGAAGAACCAGAACCGATGGCGTTGAGAGTCTTGTCAGGATGTTTTGCCAAAGTGCCAAATATTCGGTTTTAAGATTATCAGGTATGATGTTGCCATGTTTGTATGGCCAATACCATTCTAATAATAAATTCACTTCTGCAAGAAAAGCAGTGTTGTCGTAATTTAAGAGTTTCGCAGGAGTGCAATTACATTGCCCAATGGCAACCAGCACATCAATTGCCGATTTATAAAGTTCTAGCTCGTCACTGCCATCATTTATTGTTTGTGCATAAATAGCATCGCCAAGATCTTCAATAATGGCAAGCCCATTGTCGGCATCTAGCGCATATATTTCAGGGGCTGATAATCCGTAGCTGGTTAATGCATCAGCAATTTTTACAAAGCTGTTCATATCCGCACCGGCAAGGCGTGCACATGCATTATAGCCTAGAGTTTGCCGTTCGGCAGGCGTTGCTTGTGGCGGGCAAGGAGTGGTTTCGACCTCTTGAGGTGCATCCATCAAAAGTGCGTTTTGCCCTTTCAGTTCCAAACGTTCATAGCGTCTCGTGGAGGCATCGCCTGTCAGCGGTGTCCGCATAGCATTGCCCCAGCCATTTACGTGCAAAAAGCTAGCGCTAATTTCTGATCGTTCTCTCATTCGCCAAACCTATCTGATTCTTTACCGGTAAGTTCGGCAGCCACCAACCTTTTTTGCCAGCTTGCAGGCCCAGTGAATGTGAGTGTTCTGGCGCTTGCTCCCGCATCATGATTGTGATTGAGGGAAACGATAAGACAGTCCGGCGGTAACAGGTCAACAATGCGTTCAGCCCATTCAATTAAGCATATCCCCGTATCCATGGCCTCTTCAATACCAAGCTCATGAGCATCGGCAATTTTTTCCAACCGATAAAGGTCAAAATGATGAATTGTGCCCATTGCAACATTATAGGTTTCAACCAGAGTAAAGGTTGGCGAGGGAACATCAGTATTTGTGCAGGCTAACTCCCGAATGAGGGCACGAGCGAATGTAGATTTACCAGAACCAAGTGGGCCTGTAAGGCAAATTACGTCATGTAGCTGTGCGATCGTACCAAGACGAGCGCCAAGGCGGGCGGTCGTGTTCTCATCGGGTAATGACAGGGTTGAAATAATCACGGCATAGAATTTATGCTGTTTAGCCGATAATTTAAACCTGTTATGGGGAACCAAGTCGGAAATTTTCGCTGAAATTGATAAAAAGCCTTGAGAATTTTGCCAAGCACACTAAATCACCTTTTCAGAGCCCGGAATTCTGGGTAGCTAGCTACAAGCAACAGGTGAGTATTCTATGCCAAAAATTTCTTATGTTGAGCATAATGGAACCCGTCATGACGTTGACGCCGATAGAGGCCTTAGTGTTATGGAAGTTGCGGTTAAGAATATGGTGCCTGGTATCGATGCTGATTGCGGCGGCGCTTGTGCCTGTGCGACTTGCCATGTTTACGTTGATGCTGCTTGGACTGAAAAAACTGGCAAGCCAGAAGCTATGGAAGAATCAATGTTAGACTTTGCTTCTGAACCAAAAGAAACCTCACGGCTTTCTTGCCAGATCAACCTTACCGATGAGCTGGATGGTCTTGTGGTCCACTTGCCGGAATTTCAAGGCTAAAGGACATCAGGCCTTTAGCTGGTGCATAAGCATTCTAGAAAACAAAATCATCAACTGATAGTGTACCTGGCGCAATTCCTGTTAGTGTTATTGAGTTATTACCGACTGTGATCAATGCACTACCATTTATATCCGATGATAGATGATTTGCCTGAAGATCAGCAAAATTTTGAATAGCGGTTACCCCGGATAGGTCTATTTTTTCTGCATTACTGGATATGCTAAAATCTGTAATAATGTCAGTACCAAACCCATCAGTGAACAGAAAAGTATCTGCATTAAATGCGCCCGTTAGGGTGTCATTTCCAGATCCCCCAATCAAGGTATCAAAACCGGCAGAGCCATTGAGCTGATCGTTACCGGTTCCACCAAGTAATCTATCATTTTGCCCGCCTCCAATCAGAGCATCATTGCCGCTACCGCCAACTAGTAGGTCATTGCCAGCATTGCCGTTCAGAGTATCGTTTCTATTGCCCCCCAGAAGGGTGTCATTTCCATCGCCACCTGATAGGCGATCATTTCCAAACTCTCCTAATAGGACATCATTTCCGGATTCAGCAAATAGGATGTCGTTTTGTGTGCCACCGAAAAGAAGGTCATTTCCAAGCCCGCCTAACAGGATATCATTATCTGCCCCGCCTCGAAGGGTGTCGCTTCCTGCGCTTGCGATTAATGTATCTATTCCGCGACCACCATTGAGCAAATCATTACCGCTACCGCCATTCAGGGAATCGTTTCTATTACCACCGAGCAAGGTGTCATTTCCGTCGCCGCCTAGCAGTATATCGTTGCCAAGATCGCCGAGTAAAAGATCGTTACCCTGATTTCCAGCTAGTCGATCATTTTGTGTGCCGCCAATCAGGGTATCATCTCCATTGCCGGCGGTGAGAATGTCATTGCCACTCCCACCGTTTAAACTGTCTGCACCATCGCCGCTTGTAAGGGCGTCATTGCCAGCAGCTCCAATGAGTACATCTTCCTCGACTGAACCAAAAATTGATTCGCTTGCACTTGTGCCGATTACTGTCAGGCCATGATTAAATGCACCTGTTTGCCGATCATTATTTATTGAACCAAATTGCGCAGCAGCGCTTGGAATTGTTGTGTTTCCATTCGCATCAATGGCGCCAACATTGTATTGGTCAAATACAAAAGCCTGTGCACTGCCTTGATCAAAAAGGGTATTTCGTGTTCCGAAGTTATCACTTGAAATATGCTCGCGCCCGGAGACGCCATTAAAATCATTGGCAAGGGTTGATACGCTACCAGTTTGGCGAAAAATCGTCAGTGCTTCCGCTTGTAATCGTGCGACATTTACACTTTGGAAGAAATTTTCGACAAACACGATCAATTGATCGAGATTGTCCTGGCTCAACCCTATCTCATCGATAATGCCTGTTTGCGGGTTTGGTTGTAAAAATCGACCAATATCAAGCACTGAATTCAATCCGCCTTCATATTGTATTAACTCCAGCCCATTCTGAGTGGCTATAGCGGCATTTGCAGCAAAATCAGTACGCAAATTATCATTGGTGATAAGGTTTAGTTCTACTTCGGAAAACTCTGCCGACTGGAATTCAACGGGTCTGGTGCCGTTGCGGTAATACTCTTCCAAGCTGGTGTTGAAATGTTCAAATTGACTTGCCGTTACACCCGTATTGAAAAGCTGTATCGAGCGATTTACAAGGTCAAGCAGATCAGGAAAAATTTCTGTTTCATTTACAGGCCCACCCTGATCACCGAAATTGACTCCGAAGTAACCGGTGACACCAACGCTATCAAAATAGTCAGAGACGTCAGCTTGTGCTAATTGGTTATCTTGGAAATAACGCTCTACGCCTTCTATGGCACCTTCCAGGACGCCTAGATTGACAGTCTGTGTTGCAAGGACACCGTGAATTCGTTCTTCATACGCCTCAACACCAAACTCTTCGCGAAAGATTTCCTGTACTTGAGCTGAGCGGAAACCATAATATACAAAAGATTGGAAATTGGTCGTTGTGTTACCGAAAAGAGCATTACCCTGCTCTAGGGCAAATCGTGCTTGATTAAAACCAAAATTCCAAACTTCATTGGAATACTCAATATGAGCAACTAACCCTGGCTCCAGGGTGTCTCTAATGGTTCGGGCAAATTCCCTGATATATTCGTCAGACGCGGCATGGGGAATATTAAACCAAGGATCAGCTCCTAGTTGGTTTGCAAGATCTATCATGACTTCCAGGGGAACACCTGAAGGGAGATTTCCGCCAAGCGTTGTTTCTATTCCCCAATATAAGTCATCGATTGTTGCAAGGTCTGCAAATTCTGTTTGTGTAGAGTTATTGGTTCCCATCCAGGTCACAAATCGGATTGCTCGATAATCCTGGAAGAGGTCAAGAAAGTCGGGGTTGAAGATTGCGCCAGCGTCATGAAGAGCCAGGTTTTCTTCGTGGACTAGAGACGTTATGCGAAGAGGGAGTTCAATTGCCGGGTCTTCAAAGATAACGGCAATACGATCAGATTCAGTGATATCAATTACTAATCTTCCAGGCGTGCTTTCTGCAAAATTAATATCACCACCTTCGATGTCAAAGTGAGTTGGGTCAGCATTTCCCTCATAGGTTAAGATGTATTTTCCTGCTTTCAATGCACCCTCAGGCAATCCCCGTAAGATGGCTTGAAATAGTGTGCCTGCCTCGTTTGGAAACGATAAAAGAGTGCCATCCGCGGACACATTTCCCTGAGCCAACAAGCTTAAGAAATTCTGATTACTACCATTATTTGGCGCAAACCCAAAAAGAGCATCAAAGTTGGATTGGTGCAGTAGGTTAATAAAAGGCAGTTCTGAAGAAAACTGAGTAACAGTAGTTAGACCGACAGCAAGTGATGGATCAGCAAACCCAAAAGAGGATGATAGGGTTGTGCCATTGGTGGGGTTGATGAGAGTTCCGTTGCTATCGCGATAGGTTTCTCCACTTGCAAAGTTAATTTCGGCAAGTCTGATCAGTTCAGTCACGATGTAATTCTTTCATTGTATCCCTTGCATCGATATCTATAACAGAAAATCAAGGATATGAGTATTACATTTTGTTGGTATGGTCAGAATTGGGTTGGCGCAATTTTTTAAACCAACGCTATTGGCGTTTGTCAGCTCAATTATTTGTTTCCATCGTGCCAATGTGTTGACTGAGCCACAATTCAACCTGACTGGCTCTCACGGTTTGGAAAATTGTTGTACGCTCCCAAACATAAAAATGTTTAATAAGAAGCCCTTCGCGGCATAATTCATCGATTGGTTGTGTAAGTGTGAGTTGACGTTCGAAGAATTCTTGCGTGGGACCAATTCTGGATATGAGATCGCCGACCCCGACTGCGGGGTTATGTTCGACTGGAGATTGGAATGGCATTGTCTCTAACCAGTCTAGTGTGTCCTGAGCTTGTAACAAACTGCGATAGAGTTCGTTCAGGCGTTCGCGTTCGGTTTGCTTTTGTCTCGACAAAAGATCGTCGTTGTGGGTGATTGTCTCCAATGCATTTAGGCGTAAGCGTAACGTCTGGGTACTGCGAATTTTATTCAACCCCAAAAGAAGTTTGTTCATACCTTGAGGTGTATGCGTGCATTTTTGAAGTACCTGAATAGCATTGCGGACGTTGTTTAAATTAGTTTCATTGGTAGAAATAAAATTTCGGACGGCGGCGAGATTTGCCTCACTTTCTGCAAGGAGGCGTTGTTGTGCATATAGGTAGGCTTGTTCGGTCTTTTGATTTTCACTCCAGTTTGAAACCTGCAAACCTATAAAGACACCTAAAACGACAATACAAAAGTCAACGGCTACGGCCAACCAGTTTTGATTGTCGATATGTTCAGTAATGCGGCGCAATAGCATGCACATCTCCAAAAATTGAGCGTTTGAGTGGAGGTTAGTTAGGATAAATTTTGTTTATGGCAAACGCAATGTGCTAGTTTTGGGATACTATGAATGGTGATCGGGCTTGTGGAGTGCTCACTATAATGGTTGAATGAACAAATGAAGAACATTCATCAATTTCCAACTTTGCTGACTGGCACTGCGAAAGAAGCATCATTAATCGTTTCAAGTCGGCCAGATATAACGGAACAACTTACCCGTGGTGTTTGTCGTTTTCTAATAGGGCTTGGTTATGCACCTATGACAGAATTTGTGCTCACTAGCAGGCGACGAGCAGATATCATTGCGGTGGATCGTAAAGGACACATCATTATTGTTGAGGTAAAATCCTGTCGAGAGGATTTTGAGGCTGATCAGAAGTGGAGCGATTATGTCGGTTTTTGCGATGCTTTCTATTTTGCGGTCGACCAAAAGTTCCCCGTTGAAGTGTTGCCGGAAGACCGTGGCCTTATATTAGCTGACAGCTATGGGGCAGTATTTGTGCGCGCTGCAACGCAATTGAAACTTGCAGCAGCAAGGCGCAAAACTCTAACCTTACGGATGACTCGCCAAGCTTTATTTCGTTTGCGTAAACGTGACCTCTAGGTAAAAAAGTTGCTTTTGTCGGGAGTTTTAGGGCTGGATTAGGCCCGACAAAACTGCTCGGACGCAGGCTTGAGCACGGGTTGTGGCGCCAAGTTTCTTTGCAGCGCGTTTGAAATATTCATCAATGGTGCCGTGGGCAACGTTAAGGATGGCTGATATCTCAGCTGTGGTTTTCCCCGCCCCTGCCCATAGCAGGCATTCCATTTCTCGGCGCGACAAGCGTTTTTTTTCTTCTTCAGTACTACTATTATGAGTTAACGTAGAAATCGATTCAGCAAAATAAGTAGCCGCAAGTGTGAAGGTACTGGCTTCAGCTTCCCACAAAGCGCGTGCGTTCGCTTGGTTTTCAAGGTCCCACCAACCTAAACCATATATGCGAGTGCTTTCCGGAGCATGAATTGGGAAAAGAGCCCAAGCTTTAATGTCAAAATCACTGTTGACCTGTTGGGCGAGTTTTTTCTCGCTTGGGGTTGAAGCTGATAGATCTTCTTCACTCATGAAGGTAATTGGTTTGCGAGAAGTTCGTAGCATTCGGTAGGGGCGGGCTTGACTTTGCAAGGCCGGGTTTTCTTTTGCTGCTTGTAGATATTGCGGTGATACTACATTGCCGAAAAGCTTGCTGTCGGGATGGCCCAATGGGCTTTCTATGTCACTTCGGCTAATGAGGTAGCCGCAGCTTTGAAATCCAGCACTATGAAGCCGGTTTGAGAACCAATCCCATTGCTCCTCAATATCTCTGCCTCTGCCAGCGTCAAGAATATCGCTCGGATCCAGTAATTTTTGGGCATCAGAATGTTTACCGCGCGGCGTCTTTTTTGGCATTGCTGTCGCTAATGATGGAAGCGTGGCGAGTGATGTTGGTGCTTGTGAGCTTGTTGAGTGTACAGACATTTTGATATCCCCTCCCTGAAGATATTTGGCAGATAACATACCAACGGTATTTTTTGCAAGTGACAAAGGCAAAATTTTGTCAAAATCAAATAACCCAATGGTTTTGACGTTATTCTTTCTAATTGCTGAAGACCGTGATGAATTTATATCCCCTATATGGGGTAATAACGTCCTTGCCCTGGATTATGCCGTCTGACATATGGGGTAGGTCGCTTTAGGGGTGCCTGTATAGGAAATTCTGGCCACAGTGCTGAATAGTGCCCATAAGGCGCGTGTTGTGAGCGCATCACTGGATAGCTGAAGTATTATAAAGCCGATTTAGCTGCCGGTCGTACTGCTCGTCATGGTTTGTATGAACGCGGCAACAACATCAGCCCAGCGTGCAACATTTTCTTCTATGTGTTCTTTGGAAACACCGCCGCCTAACTCGATAACGTAATCAACGCCAACTTCACCAGACTCACCAGATGAGCGTAGAACATAGGCTCTGCCGAATACCTGGCTTTCGTTGTAGTTATTAACGGCAACAAGATCGGCAACGCTCAAAGCGCGTCCTAACGGGAAGTTCGCAAAAAACATTAACTCACTGCAAGCTTTGGGGTTGCCGTTACAATTCATGGCGCGGACAATAAAATTATATTCGCCAAGGGTTCCCATTGCTACTGGTGCGCCGCTGGCGCTATCGATCTGCATTTCAGGATTAAGACCAGCATTATCCAAAATGGTTTGTAGTTCATTTGCATTCACAGAATCAGTGATTTGCGCGCTGCTGGCCATAGGGGAAGCAAAGACGAGCGTGAATGCTAACAATAATATACGCAATCGTAGTTTGCTTAGCATCATAACCGGTTTTTGTAATTGCTCCATCACTCTAGCCTCTTACTTATGCCTTATTACCAAATTTTCTTGTGGTTTTGTTATCATGAAACAAAACATGTAAGCTTGGCAATGATATCCCTGCAACAGGCTGGTTTGATTGACGTTAATACTAAAAAATATGCGTTAAGGTTGTGATACGAGTGCTATGTTCGGCATTGGCGCGTTGACTTGCCACAGAGCATTATTATGCTCCCCCGCGTAAGCAATGATATTCCCAGCTGTCTGACTTGATCAATCAGAGAAATTTTATGACGAGTGCCACCACTCCAAAACCTAAACCTGTAACTGGCGCACCGCCTACAGCGCTTTCTCCACATCTGCAGATATGGCGTTTTACCGTGACGATGGCTGCATCTATCACGCACCGAGCGTGTGGTGTGGCTCTTTATCTGGGGACCTTAGTTTTGGCGCTCTGGCTCTATGCTACGGCGTCTGTAAGCCCAGCGCTTTATGTTGAGTTTAGTGCGCTACTTGGCTCGCCAATTGGTCTCATCGTCCTGGCAGGCTATAGTTGGGCGCTTTTCTTTCATATCATCAATGGGATCCGGCATCTGTTTTGGGACCGTGGTGTTGGATTTGATTTGCCCACAGCTCGCAAGACCGCCTGGACTGCTTATATAGGTGCTACGGTTTTGATGCTCATTGTGATGATTGTTGGGCTTAGCAAAGCGGGAGTATTGTAGATGGCTTCGAAAGGCACATCAAAGTTCGTTATGCAACGGGCGACCGCTGTGATTATGTTGCCATTATTGGCCTGGTTTTTGTTTTCGCTGATTACACAAATAGGCGGCTCTCATTCTGAGATGCGTGCATGGTTAGGGTCTCCATTGAATGCGTTAATCATGACTTTGCTCATTGTTGTTGGGGCATTTCACATGCGTATTGGTGTGAGTGAGATCATAGAAGATTACATTTACTCAGGATTGCGTGGTGCATTGATGGCGTTGAATTGGGGCTTTGCGATACTTGTCGCAGGGTTTTCGGCATTTAATATTTTATCGTTAGCCTTTGGATAATGAAGCCGCCCTCTTACGTTTGCTTTGGTTTGAAAATATCGGGAATTTAAGGATTGCTCATGTCGACTGCATATAAAGTCATTGATCATGAATATGATGTTGTTGTTGTCGGAGCCGGCGGTGCTGGGCTTCGTGCAACACTGGGAGCTGCGCAATCTGGTTTGAAAACGGCATGTGTCACCAAAGTGTTTCCAACCCGCTCACACACAGTGGCAGCACAGGGCGGTATTTCCGCATCTCTTGGCAATATGGGTGAGGATGACTGGCGCTGGCACATGTATGACACCGTGAAAGGGTCTGACTGGCTTGGTGATCAAGATGCTATTGAGTATTTATGCAAGAATGCTCCTGCAGCCGTTTACGAACTGGAGCATTGGGGAGTGCCCTTCTCAAGAACCGAAGAGGGTAAAATTTATCAACGCGCTTTTGGGGGCATGACCCGTAATTTTGGCGAAGGTCAGGTGCAAAGAACCTGCGCAGCAGCGGATCGTACTGGCCATGCGATATTGCACACGCTTTACGGGCAATCGGTGAAGCAGAACGCTGAATT
>CAZGVP010000085.1:0-9663 GCA_964529135.1 uncultured Caulobacterales bacterium
GCGTCAGCAGCATCAGGTGGCGCAATCGTCATATAGGTATTTTGAATTTCATTTACTTGCTCTTTATAATGATCGATAACTGACCTTAGCCCGCTATCTTGCAATAATTGCATAGCATGAATATCTGTCATCAACCGATATGTCTGTTCTTTAAGAAGCGTTGCCCCTTCAAAATACAAGTCATTTTGTATGCGCGCGGGTATCTTGTTATCAAGATTACTTGTCTCACGGGCAAAATTTTTCAAATTATAAATTTGACGAGCCGCCTCATAAGAAAAAGCAACCTCACTTACACTTGCTCCAGTAACAAGCATCGCTTCGTGCACAAACGTCACTCCACAAGAATCAACGATTTCATTTGCCATGCGCGTCGCAATGATTTCACGTTTCAATCGATGATTATTAAGCGCATCTGGAAACCGTCGTAAAGCTTCTGGAAAATATTCCACGAGTTCATGGTGTAACATTGGATCATCAGGAACATTGGACGCCACCAACTCATCAAAAAGCCAGAGTTTTGCATAAGCCATCAATACTGATAGTTCTGGCCGGGTGAGTCCCCTGCCTTGGTCTTTCATGGCATCGATAGCTTCACGGCTTGGCAAATCTTCAACTACACGGTCAATGCGTCCTTGCTCCTCCATCGCAGAGAGAAAACGACCCTGTGCATCCAATTCAGAAACAGCCGTGATTTCCAGCTGTGTTAATGCGCGGGTTTGATCATAATTATGTTGCAATACATGCACCGCTACGTCTTCCGTCATAGACGCCAGCAAATCATTTCGGTCTTCGCTTGCAAGGCGCCCGCGCTCTATCGCTTCACGTAGTAATATTTTAATGTTGACTTCATGGTCAGATGAATCAACACCAGCCGAATTATCAATTGCATCAGTATTCACAGCCCCCCCCCTCAATGCAAAAGCGATCCTTGCTTTTTGCGTCAACCCTAGGTTTGCTCCTTCACCAATAACTTTCATCCGCATCTCATCAGTATCGATACGAATAACATCATTAGCACGATCGCCTACACGCCAATTATCTTCATTGCCGGCTTTGAAATAAGTACCAATCCCGCCAAGCCAGAATAACTCAACCGGGCTTTTCAAAATGGCCTTAATCAGCTCATTAGGCGTAACAATTGCCTCATCGATACCAAGAGTCTTTTGAATTTCTGGCGACAGTTCAATCGCTTTGGCTTGACGCGAAAACACGCCGCCACCCTTCGAGATCAGTTTAAGATCATAATCGCGCCATGACGATCGTGGCATATCAAAAAGACGTTGCCGTTCCGTAAAAGAAGAAGAAGCAACAGGATCGGGATCAACAAAAATATCCCGGTGATCAAAAGCCGCAACTAACCTTATGTGTTCCGACAATAGCATTCCGTTACCGAATACATCCCCAGACATGTCACCGACGCCGGCTACTGTAAATGATTCTGATTGAATATCCTTACCCATTTCGCGAAAATGGCGTTTCACAGCTTCCCAGCCGCCACGCGCCGTAATGCCCATTACTTTATGGTCATAACCAGCAGAACCACCAGAGGCAAATGCATCCCCGAGCCAAAAACCATACTCTTCAGAAATACTATTCGCTGTATCTGAGAATTGCGCTGTTCCTTTATCTGCAGCAACAACCAGATAAGGGTCAGGCTCATCGTGCACCATAGTAAAATCTGGG
The DNA here is from genome assembly GCA_964529135.1 of uncultured Caulobacterales bacterium. Taxonomy (GTDB): domain Bacteria; phylum Pseudomonadota; class Alphaproteobacteria; order Caulobacterales; family Parvularculaceae; genus CALLPQ01. Next base: position 1,684 of record CAZGVP010000085.1, read on the forward strand.
TTTACAACTTCACTATCAATAATATTGTCGGTAACATCTAGAAGACTACGAATGAATAATTTGTAAGCATCCCTACCCGCTTCATAAACCACATTACGGTTATCTGTAAACGGAAGCTGTTTAGGATAAAAGCCACCCTTTGACCCATTTGGAACAATAACAGCATTCTTAACACGTTGCGCCTTCACAAGGCCAAGAACTTCTGTACGGAAATCTTCCTTCCGATCCGACCATCGAAGACCCCCACGAGCTATCGGGCCAAACCGTAAATGGACACCATCGACCATAGGGCCAGAAACAAAAATTTCACGATAGGGTTTGGGTTCCGGAATTTCTTCAAGTTGATGACTATCAATCTTAAAAGAAATACATAATTTAGAATGGTTATTATCATCAAGTTGATAAAAATTGGTGCGTGTAATTGCGGAAAACAGATTGAGAAAACGTCGAATAATACGATCTTCATCAAGGCTAGACACGCTGCTCAATGCTTCTTTGACAACATGACAGTGCTCTTCAAATTCTTTTTTGCATTGCTCTTTTGTGCGTCCATCAGGACGAAACCTTGCATGAAAAGCGTTCACCAACATATGTGCAATAGCTGGCCATTGTGCCAGTGTATCCTCAATATAGTTTTGAGAGAAAGAAAACCCTGCCTGTAAATGATGTTTAGCACTCGCGCGCAAGAGCCATGCCTCCCGCCATGTCAAACCCGTAGCGACAACAAGTGCATTAAATGCATCATCCTCGCAATCCCCTAATAGAATAGCGCTCATCGCATCTTCAACTTGATCTTTCACCGTATCAAGATCAATTTCTCGCTGCCGGCTTTCTTCTGTCAGAAAATCATGGATCCAGAAAGTGCGATCATTGACGTCCTCTGGTTTTACCTCATACCCTTCTTCCTTCACCACGCTCAACCCAAAATTTTCCAACGTGGGTATAATAGCCGATAATTTAACAGGTGTAGCTTTACGATAAAGCTTTAATCGTAATGCTTCAGGTTTATCGCTCACGCGTCGATACGCACGAATAATAAAATCCCTCTCGCCCATTTGATCAAGGATTTTCATATCCTCAAGAGCTTCATCAGGAGATGTATGTTCGCGATAACCAGCCTCAAAGGCACGTCGATATCTATCATAAAGACCAACAGGCATAACACCGTCATGCCCCGCTCGGATTGTATCGAGCAAATCCTCATCCCAGTCACGGCAGATAGCAACAATGTCGCGTGTTAAGGAACGCACACCAGGCCCTTCTGGAGCGCCAGGATCAAGGCCAATAATAAAATGCACCCGTACTAGCGACGCGTCACCAAAAAATGGATAAAACGCTGACACACGGCCACCAAAAGTACGGGCCAATAAAGTACCAATGGCTTCACGCCGATCCGAATTAAATTGATCTCGTGGTATAAACACAAACGCAGAGATAAATCGGTCAAACCGGTCTCGCCGCATAATCAACTTTACACGTGGCCGTTTATACAGGCGCAAAATTTCGATGCTTGCTTCGCGGATCGTCCCTGAGTCTACTTGAAACAACTCATCACGTGGATACGTTTCAAGAATATTAATAAGCGCTTTTTCGTTATGTCCACCACTAACAAATGGAGCGTGTTCAATAACATCCCTTACTTTTTGCCTTAGCAAGGGAATGTCTGAAGCCGGACGATTATAAGCATCTGCTGTGTAAAGCCCAATAAAGCGATCTTCACCGATCATTGTGCCATCATCATCATAGAGTTTAACCCCAATATAGTCCTGGTAGACACGTCGATGAACCAGAGATTTTGAGTTTGCTTTAGCAACCAAAATAGGTTCGTCAGATTTCAGGAATGTTTCAACCGCCTCAGAGAGTTCCCCTTTTTCAGAGTAAGTATTTTTCAAAATACGTCGCTTTGAGTTTTTCAGGATACCAAGATCACTATCTGGATCATGAACAAACTCCAACCCAGAAGTCGTGCGTTTACAAAGGTAGCGCCTCACGCCAAGAAACGAAAAATGGTCATTCATCAACCATGATAAGAATGCAACAATTTCCTCTATGTAATCCTGACTACATGCATCAATTTTCAAGTGACGCAACCGGGCAATCGCCTCACCCATACGTTTTTGCATGTCAGACCAATCATTTACTGCAGTTCTGACATCGGTAAGGACTTCAATGATCTCATCACGTAAAGTTTGAATTTCTGTATCATCTACAGGCGGATCCAATTCCGCGTATATTATTGACTCACGCAAAGTTGCACCTTGAACGACACGGTTTCCAGAAGAGTTACGGCCGCTCTCAGTAATGGCATTTACAAAAAATCGAATGGACTTACCCGCATCAGTTAATGCAGCTGTAATACTATCCACTAAAAATGGTTTATCATCTGTCGTAATATGTAACACTAAACATTTGTCAGTACCCGCCTTGAAAGAAGTTGCTTCACCTTTCTCTATGTGCAGCTGTATTATTGGCTCTCCTGGACTGCGTTTAGCACCAGCAAGCCATGCACTCTCGGCGCGCTTATAGAGTTGGCCGGGCTCATTCCAGATATATTCCTCACCTGTGGCAAAGCGCGCAAATTGCTCTAAAAGCTGAAGAAAGCCAGATGGCGGCCCATCTTTTTTCTTAGTGCCAGCTAGATTTGCTCTGTGAGCAAGGTCAGTTAGCTCCCGTAAAACTTCATCGTCTTCGCGTATCAGAGCTGCTTGTGCCATGATGAAACCAATCCAGTAAGTTCGATCTTTTTGCCATCTAGTTAGAGGTAATTTATCCCGAAATTCGCCATCCAAAAATTGAACACCAATGCCAATTGGCATTGGTAGTACAATTCTTGAACCTCAAAATAGATAAGGTCAACCATTCTCATTTAGAACTGAATGTCGCGCCTTAATATCAATTAGCTGACAGCCAATTGCTGTTGATTATCAACAACGGAAGGGAGGGCTTTTCGACGGAATGGTAACCGAGATACATTCTTTGCCAATGGCTCATAGACCGTACGCGGATAACGATTGTCAGCACGACGTACCATTACCATTGCAAGCAGTGCCAAAAGCGTGAGGCTAGTAATGGCGGCCGCACTGGCTATCGTTATGTATGATGCAGGAAGGCCAATGCGATAAGTAGCCCAACTTGCAAACACTAACACTGGGAACAAGATTGCAAATATAGCGCGCCCATGAGCAAACTGCGCAACTGCCCCAAAGAACGAAGCAATAATCATCAATACCATCAATCCGATGGAGCTATCTAATGCTACATTGGCAGGAATTAGCATAATCATGCCAGCGCCAAACGCAGTGCCAAAAACTGCAAGGTTTGAAGTATGACATGCGCGCCAGTAAAAAGGACGAGATGCAACGGACGCATCACCAGCAAGAAATGAGCGGTTACGGATCAGCAGTTTCCCACCGCTCACCATAACCATTCCTGCCCATAACATGCTTGGTATCGGCGCATGGGAAAAATTTGAAACTCCAACCCAAACAGAAACCAACATCATCAGAATAATCCCGCTAGGGCTATATCTGGCAAGCCTGTTAATTAGATGCAGGCATGCTGCGCGTGACAATTTCCATCGACGGGATTTAGTCAAGGCGGCAATCGAGTATACAGTGCTATCACTTCTATCTTCAAATCCAGCCAAACCATCCTTGATGGTTTGGCGCAGGTCATGTACCGGGTTTTTTGACATTGCCGTGCTCATAAATTATTCCATAGAGTGAGTCTTCGCATCCATGGACATTGATTTACGGGCGCTTTTGTTAATGATTCGTTAACAATCGTAACCAACCAATGAACAATCGGTATATTCGTCAAATTCGGGACCTGATCAATCCTTATTATTGAAAAATCAGGAACTACCTTCAGCAGGGAACAAGCCGCGTGCACTTTCCAGCATATTGATTACCTGATCAGGGGCGCCTTGATCACGCATAAATCTAGTAAACGTTGTGAGCATCAAATCTGGATCATTACACGTCTCGCCCAATAATTGGACATCTTTGAGCGCCCGGCTGTTTTCCATGCGCTTACCCATATTTGAAACTGCACGAAGAAGGCTCGCAGCCTGCAAACCTCCAAGGTTCCCCTTTTCCAATGATCTTGCAGCCCGCCTGAATGTGCGCATCATCGGGCGAACATCGCGCTCAAATTCAGCCATTGCCTTATCAGTGCGTTGCCCAATCCATTGAGCGCTGCAAATCTCTTCAGGAGGCGGTGTCGCGCAACCACTACAAAGAACGCCAAGAAACACGATCGCCAGTGCTTTTTTTATTACTAATATCATTATGAAATACCCGCATCTAGATTCTATTTATCTGAATGCGAACGATAACAGGAGAATCTAGGGCTGGCAAAACATGGATACTACCTGATCCGACACATACCCCCCACATGGCTCATCCCACAGCCCATACAAACCTGCGAGATTAGTAAAAAGCAAGCGCTTGACTGCCCTGACAAGGGCAGTCACAAATTACTAAACCATGACCTAAATGAGGCTCAAATGCGATATCTGTTTGTGACTACAGTCTTATTGATCTCAGCCTGCAGTAGAAACGACGCGCCGCATGATGATCAAACGCCCGCATCACCTCAATCACAAGAGAATATTGACCTTGACCTACCAAGCAATAACGATCGTTCCAAACCGATTGCAGTTGCCACAACAGATCAACCAATAGCGTTGCCAGCCCCGGCAACTGGTTTGGTATTTTGGGAGCACCCAAATCTGCCCTATGAAGGACTTGTTATTGCAGCCACTGCTGAAGGCGTATTCTCTCATACTCTGGCAGGCACAGAGCCTGTCAATACTATTGCAGGGTTGAATGCGCGTGGTGCCAGTATCTCCTACATATCACCAAATGATAATACACAGCCTGCAGAAAGTATCTTCACAACATATGATGTTACCAATACGTCTTTTCGATTTTTTAGAATTGATGGCCTCACAAGAAAATTCAGCGAAAATCTCTTCTCCATTCCTTTCAAGGATGAATTTGACGATTGGTGCATAACCTCTCACCAAAATAATAACGCACTGCATTTGGTTATTCTAAAGAACACGAGAATGGAAATCATCGAGATTAAAAAACACTCTAATAGCAATTTCCAGATTACGTCATTAACGCCTCGCACTCTAAAATCATCAATGAAAGATTGCGCAACGGACTTTATTACAGAGAATATTTACGGCCTTTCGAGTGATGGCAATCTATATTCACTAACCTCTCAAAGTAGAGCGAACAATCAAATAACTAACAATAGCAGCTATGCCACCATGCTAGCCATTGGCCATCACTCTGTTGAAACCCAAGGCAATGAGAAAATAAAACGGACAAAGTTTTTTTTACTCGATGAGGTAACCGGTCTTGTCCATACATATAAGGCAGGCACTGGAGCTCTTGAGGGTATTCTCCAACTCGCTGACTTTGACGATAATGAGGGTGTGCACAGCGCAAGTGCTATCGCAATTGGGTCTGGCAACTTTGGGGGACTTTATCGTTTCGGCGTGATCGCCCTTGCTAGCGATGGCAATGTGCCCGCCGTTAGACTAACCCCTTTTATTGCCGCTGCACGTGCATTAGAAATCCCCGTAGATGGGCCTGTAAACCTGCGCACATTATTAAAACAGGAGGAAACAGTCGCTCCACCTTCTCTACCCGACATCACTGTCGATCTCGATGTCAGCACTAATGACCAACAACAATAATTCGGCGCACTAGTAATATTGCAAAAAACAGCACAATCATTGCTCCTGCCTGATGGGCAAGCCCAAACCCCAAAGGCACATGCATAATAAGCGTTGCTATACCCAATATTGCCTGCAGGCTGATTGCCCAAAAAAACCAAGCTGCCTCTCTGACCAGACCCGTGCTCCTTACTCTGAGCAAAAACCATAAAGAAACAGCAAACAGAATATACGCACCAAGGCGGTGATTAAACTGAACAGCAGCGACTGTTTCAAACAAGTCCGTAAATCGCGCTGGATCAGAAAAATAGCCTGCCGGGAAAAACTTCCCGTCCATCAAAGGCCAGCTATTATAGGTAAATCCCGCCCTCAAACCCGCTACAAAAGCTCCGAGAATAATTTGGACATAAACACCAATAAAAAGCCCCCACGCAATCAGCCGATCTAGACGGGGTAATATCACAGCATTATCCAAATTTTGTGCTGTCGGGTTTTTCGCTGTTCGCAATTCAAGTGCTAAAAAAGCCATCATCACAAAGAGTAACACAGCCAACCCCAGATGCGCAGCAAGCCGATATTGACTAACATCCACGCGCTCTGACAGGCCACTCTTGACCATATACCAACCAAGAAACCCCTGCGCAGCGCCGAGGAAAAATAACCCCAGCAATTTCCAGCCGAGCCTGGCGTTGATCTGTTTAGTCAGCGCAAAAAAAACAAAAGGTACAAAAAAAGCAATACCGATGATCCGCCCTAAAAAACGATGCCCCCACTCCCACCAATAAATGAGCTTGAATTCTTCCAAACTCATCCCGTAATTCACTTGACTGTATTCGGGGATTTGTTGGTATTTTTCAAACTCTGATAACCAGTGCGTTTCAGAAAATGGCGGAATAACCCCGATAATCGGCTTCCATTCCGTTATAGACAAGCCCGAATCTGTAAGCCGTGTCGCACCACCGACCACAACCATCATAAACACCAATCCACACATGATGAACAACCACCAGGAAATACGGCTCAGCGAAATGATGGTGATGCCTTGATATGGCAATTCTACTTTCGACTTATTTTTCATAAGCGGCTAAATAGGAGTTTAGCTTCATTAAGCGAAGGTGGCCTTGCGTCGCGCCCTTCGAACATTGCTTATTTTAGCTTCTTTGACCGACAAGCCATATAGCTGATACCATAAGGATCTGATCCCATGTCTCCAAGGCTGAAAAAACTGCTAAGCATTTTCATCCTGCTCCCTGGATTTTTTCTATATATTATAGTCGCTATCACCCTTGCTGAATTCATCCCGGCAAATAAATTTTTGCAAATTGTTTACTTTGCTATCGCAGGAATAGTATGGATATTCCCACTTAAACCACTGTTTTTATGGATAAATTCTCCAAAAAAATAACCCACCACAGAATGTACCAACACAGAAACCGGTTCTTAAGGCATTACGGCTAAGGTGATGGTTACCACCATCTCCAATAGGGCACCCATTCAATGTTCCAGAAAACCGGCACAAAATTTAAAGTAGAAGAATTTGTTGAGATTACTTTATCCGGCCAACAGCCGTTTGAAGCCGTAGTTTTTTTATCAGTGGGAGACCGCCTGATTGATCTCCTGAACGATCAACGTCTATTTATTCCCGTAAAACGCATGGATAATTCGACGGTCATCATGGCAAAATCCAATATCATCTCAATTATAGAAAAAGACCCCTTTGCCATTGAGGATACCGATAGTGACGATGTTACGGGTCAAGATGTTGCGCCTCGATTTGATGATGACAACTTTGAGGAGGAAGCAGATCAGTCAAGCTCCGCAAGTGATGGTTCTAACGATGGCTCAGAAGACAAAACAGACACTGGATCTGACAATAATGAGAAAAAACGACGCCGGCGCCGACGTAAAAAACCTCAAGAATTTGATGCTTATGCTGTTCTAAAAGTCTCACCTGATGCTTCGCTCGAAGAAATCCGCAAGGCTTATAAAAGCCGAATTAAAGCAGTCCATCCTGATTCTGTTGCCGCCCTGGATCTTGATGAAGATCTTGTACGAGCTGCAATCGCCACCACCCAACGGGTAAATTTTGCGTATCATCGCATCTTGAAAGATCGCAAAGCGACGGAAGGTACGGAAAATGCTAAACAAGAGAACGGCGAAGCGGCCTGATCAAACAACAATAATTTACTTGAATTCCAGCCTTGCACGACGCTGCCGCGTGTGTATGTTCTGCGGCGGGCCTGTAGCTCAGCTGGTTAGAGCCGTCCGCTCATAACGGATTGGTCGGG
>CAZGVP010000086.1:0-9561 GCA_964529135.1 uncultured Caulobacterales bacterium
GCTAGAAATCTATTATTAAATGAGCGTACATCTCAACTCTATGCAAAAATCATCGATATCCTATAGCCCTGAAATAGACGGATTGCGTGCAATAGCTGTGCTCTCCGTACTATTTTTTCATCTCGGGATCCCTGGGTTTTCTGGGGGATTTATTGGCGTAGATATTTTTTTCGTCATTAGCGGTTTTCTCATCACAAGACTTATCGTCAATGAAGTTGAACAGACTGGGAGGTTTCGGTTTGGGAATTTCTATGTCAGGAGAGCGCGCAGGCTTTTTCCGGCCTTATTTATTGTGCTTTTTGCAACTTCTTTAGCAGCAACCCTAATTTTCTCTCCATTTCATCTGGAGCGTTTTGGTGGTGCGCTTGTTCATGCACTGGCTAGCCTTTCGAATTTCTTTTTCTGGAATGAGAGTGGTTATTTCGATGTTGATGCAAGCTTTAAACCATTATTGCATACATGGTCATTAAGTGTTGAAGAGCAATTCTACCTTATCTGGCCTCTTACGCTAGTTCTACTTCTGAAGAGATTAAGTAAGGCGCAGATGCTAATAGCCCTATTTAGTTTAGGGATAATCAGCCTGTTTCTCAACCATGTCTTCGCTGATGGGAATATCCGAACCCTTACAAAAATTAGCCCAGCTATTGCTGAATGGTTCAGTGATGGCCAGGCAACTATTTTCTATCTGACGCCTTTTCGTGGGTTTGAATTTATGATCGGAGCAGCCTTAGTCTGGCTCAATCGCTATGCTCCGAAACATCATCGCGGACTTGATTCTTTTTTTATGCTTGGGCTTTTAATGGCGATTTTGCCAGTTTTCCTTTATACGGAAGAAACACTATTTCCATCCTATAATGCACTTGCCCCTGCAATTGGAACGGGTCTGATGATATTTGCACGCCAATCGCCATGGATTGGGATGTTCGTTCGTAATAGGTTTTCAGTTGGTATAGGACTGATCAGTTATTCTCTCTACCTAGTGCATTGGCCAATTATTGTATTTTACAGCTATCTGACCTTGTCCGAACCAGGTATGTTTTCTGCTATTTTAATAGCTTTTCTTTCCATTATTTTTGCCGCGGGAATATATAAATTCGTTGAGCAACCTTTTCGAAAAAAAAAACTTGCGTATGGAACGCTTTGGAAGCGCCAATCCTCTTTCAGGTTCAGCGTTTGGGTTGGTTTGTGTATTGTTATCTTTGATGATGCTCCTTCCGGCCTCCAATATATGGGCTAATGGTGGTTGGTCCTGGCGGGTTCAGGAAATGTTGAGTGCTGATGACCTGAGTGAAATTCGTAAAAATCGTCGCAAGGGAAGATTGAAAGGATGTCTTTTATCTGATTTCTATGCAGGCAAGCCGGGCAAGGATGCTGAAGGAAATCCCCGGTGTAATCTTAAGGCGCAAACTAATATTCTCGTTATGGGCGATTCCCATACTGCCGATGGATATAATACATTGCATGCGGAGTATGGAGATGACGAGAGTATAAATATCATTTTTGTACCTCGCGATGGAGGTGAGCAAGCTTGCCTTCTTGATGTTACCTCAAAGAGACGTCAAATCATCAGTCAACGAACACGACCGGATTGCAAGAGACGGTTGAAAATACTGAACACGATGGAATGGAATAAGATTGATATCGTTGTCATTGATGTCTTTGATTCACAGAAACGTTATTACAAAATCCTTAATCATCTTTTGCGGAATTACCCCGATTTGAAAGGCATCGTCATTGGTTCGTACTTTGGAACACGACCAAATCGCTGCCTTGATCTTGCTAATAAATATCGCTCTTTCAATGCTTGTAAAGAAGCTCGTTTTGTTTCCTACTTCAAACCCAATGAATGGAATCCGAAAACCGATGTCATGAAAAATGTCCTGTATATTGATAAAATCAAATTGTTTTGCGGTGACGAAAAACGCCTTGAGAATTGCATCACTACGGTCAGCGATGGTACGCCTGTTTTTTTTGACGGTGATCATTTCACTGAGCCTGCATCGCGTGATTAGGCAAGCGAATGGTTAAGGAATATGCAAACCAGCTTGCAGCAATGGGGCTTTGAATATAGAGGCAGCATATGGGATACAACTGACCGCTAGCTTGCTGATGATTGTATCGGCCATTTTGCATGCTACGGGTTCAACTTTGTTAAAATCTTCTATCCACAAACATGCTGTACGTGGTATAAGCTTGATACTGACATTTGTGGTGTCGCTGTGTTTTGTTCCTTTTGTCCCGCTCCCCACTTTGCAAACTTGGGTGTTACTATTTTTGGCGGCACTCATTCATCCTGTTGCCATTGTGCTCTCATTGGCTGCATTGGAGCGTGGTGAGATGGGCCTTGCCTATCCTATCATGCGCGGAGCAGCGCCAGTAATTGCAGCCGTGTTAGCCTTCTTTTTTCTAAGGGAAGGGTTATCGGTGTTTGCCGCCATGGGACTGATTATGGTGGCCATGGCGTTGATTTTGCTGGCGGGCGGGAATGGAAGTGGCTCAGGGTCTTTATATGAACGCTATCGATCTGTTTTTATTGCGGATCGCGCTATCCTCTTAATGGCACTCGCGGCGGCCGCTGCAACGGCGCTTTATTCTGTAGTGGATGCGGCCGGTGTGAGATCTGTGACAAATCCCTGGAGTTATGTGGTGTGGTTTGGGGTTTTGGTGGAGCCAGTTTGCGCTGCCGTCTTATGGTTGCGTCATCAGAAAACATTTGTGGCGGATATGCGCGCCGAGTGGCGCAAGGGCGTCCTTTTCGGCCTGATCACAGCGCCGGGTTTTGCTATCGCGATTTATGTGTTCTCGCTTGGGCCTGTTGCGCGGCTGCCGGCCTTGCGCGAAACAAGCGTATTTTTCGCAGCTATTTTTGCAGCGGTATTTTTGAAGGAACGATTTGGGCATCAGCGTATAGTGTTAGCTGTGGTGATTTCATTTGGATTGTGGTTGATGCATCAATAGAGATTTCTCTTATCTACAAAAACGTCCCTGTACGTCTTTTGTCCAACCAACAGTAATGTTGCCATCCGATTCAATCACTGGGCGCTTGATAAGGGTTGGGTGCTCTAGCATTAGGGCAACTGCCTTGGTTTGTGTGGGGGCTGTTTTGTCGGCATCGCTCAGTGCGCGCCAGGTGGTGGAGCGGGTGTTAAGCAATGCTTCCCAACTAACAGCTTTTGCCCATTTGGTGATTTGAGCTTTGGTGATGCCGTCGGCACGAACGTCGCTGAATGTTACTTTATGCCCGCTAGCCTCAAGAGTTTTGATTGCTTTGCGGCAGGTATCGCAGTTTTTCAGGCCGTGGAGAATGAGAGACATGTTTTTCCTTATCTGGATTTAAAATATTCTTTTGGGGAGTAGTCAAAAATGTTTGGTTGAATGTTTGCGTGTAGATATCGTTGAGCAGGATACCCTTTGTAGCGGTAGCGCTTATTGAGCAATATGTCTTCTCGTATGCTCACAGTCACAGCAGGATATTTCATCGCTAATTTTAATAGCCATATAGAAGATTTTGATTTGTGATTCTGTATAATATAATTCCATAGCTCTTTGCGTGGCCAAGGGTGCTCATTCGTTACTTGCTTGCGCCACTCTTTTAAAGAAGATGCATTTTTAAGTAACTTAAATGCTTCTTGGCTAAGTCGTTTATTATTGTCCTTAATTAAATCGGAGTCCCCGTCACGCCCAATGGTAGCCAGGTTAGAAATATAAATAAGAGGTTCTTTAATGAGCCTGAAACTGACTTTTCTGTGTACTTGTGCCCCCTCAAGAATAATTTCTGCACATTTAAGAAGGTTATTATGGTCATCTTCTGTAAAAGTCGATTTTTTAAATCGATACTCAATTTCTGGAATCCATTTAGCTTCCATAATTTAAAGCCCTATATATCCATTACATAAAAGTGGGATTCATCACCCAACCTGCAATCTCAAATAATTCAATAAATCCGTCCGAGTGACAAGTCCTTCGAACTTATCATTCTTTAAAACAACGGCCACATGGCCTCTTGCGAAGACGGGCAGAAGCTCTTCCATCTTGGTATCGGCATCAAGGGTTTCCACGCGGTGGGTCATGGCGGATATAACCGGGTCTTTGAATTTGTCGCGATTGCGAACCACCGCAAACAGTAAATCTTCTTCGTCCAACAGGCCGACAATTTTACCATCTTCGTCAAGAACAGGCAGTTGTGAAATATCGTAAAGCTTCATCCGGCCATGTGCGACCATCAAAGTATCATTTGGCTTAACCGTGACGGTGGCATGTTCTGAATGGCGGCGTGAAATCAAATCGGTCAAATCGCCTTTAGGGGGACGTTTCAAGAAGCCCTGATCATACATCCAGTAATCATTATACATTTTGGAGAGGTACTTATCACCGCGGTCACAGACAAAGGCGACAACGCGTTTCTTCTGCGTTTGCTCCCGGCAATATTTCAGTGCTGTCGCTAATATTGTGCCGGAAGAAGAGCCGCCGAGAATACCTTCTTTTTTCAAAAGATCGCGGGCAGCCTCAAAGCTTTCCTTATCAGTAATGCCATAGGCTTTTTTTACGCGGGAAAGATCGCACACATCGGGAATAAAATCTTCGCCAATGCCTTCCACCAACCATGTGCCAACCTCATTGGGGATTGCGCCAGTGTTTACATATTCCGTCAGTATAGATCCTTTTGGATCAGCCAGGATGATTTCTACATCGGGTGCTTCACGTTCATAGAAATGCGAAAGTCCGGCAATGGTTCCACCAGAGCCTACCCCTGCGACTATAGCATCCATATTTTTACCCATTTGATTCCAGATTTCCGGGCCGGTTAGTTCTTCATGGGCCTTTGGGTTTGCTTCATTGGCAAATTGATTGACGAAGATTGCACCGGTTTCTTCCGCAATGCGTTCCGCGACGTCCTGATAATAATCCGGGTGACCTTTGCCTACATCAGAGCGGGTCAAACGCACATCAGCGCCAAGGGCTTTGAGGTGAAATATCTTTTCCTGTGCCATCTTGTCCGGCACGATGATGGTCAACTCATATCCTTTTTGCTGTGCAACAAGTGCGAGCGCCAAGCCTGTATTACCTGCAGTGGCTTCAATAATCTTACCACCGGGTTTTAAGGTACCTTTTTTCTCCGCAGCTTCAATCATCGCAAGTCCCATGCGATCTTTAATCGATCCTCCGGGGTTTTGGGTTTCGAGTTTTAAAAAGAGTTCACAAGGCCCAGTATCTAGATTGGAGACCTTGACCATTGGTGTTTTGCCGATGCCGTCGAGCACATTGTCAAAGATAGGTCCGAAGGGTGTTTCCTGCATGGCATTGGCCTTTTTTGATTGGGGTGGGCTTTCAGTTTATCTAAGCCTTGGATGGGAGTTTCTAATGTCGCCATACACTATCTTACGGGCTGGTGTCATCCTCTGTATTGTGTGTGAATATCGTTTACATCTTACCTTTGGTTAGGGGTTGGCGGTTGAGTTAGCCGTGTTTTAAGCTGCGAATAAAAAAACGGCCAGGATGCAAAATATTATAAATGTCAGCTGTTACTGGTGGGGGGGCACCGGCTAATTGAGTTGCAATCATCGCAGCTGCAAGGGGTGCGGTTACTAATCCGCGCGAGCCTAATCCCGTTAGGGCGAAGATATTTTTCTGATACCGGGCGGTGGGATAATTTTCTACTCGCCCATTGCGCAGACCATCATAATTTGCGCCATAAAACCCCCAGTCCGGCAATGCCCCGACAATAGGTAAGAAATCGGGTGTCATGCAACGGATACTGGCACGCGATTGAGCATTATAAGGGTCAAGGCCTGTTGTTAACTCCGGCCTATACTTTGAAATTTTAGAAATATTTTCATGCGTTGCCGCCGTGGTTGGGGAATGCTGTTCGCCTGTTATCTGGTTGAGGTGATATTCTTCAGGTGTTATGGCGCGATATGTTGCGCCCAAAGCGAGGCCAATATTAGCTTTGCCGTCGTGTCCATCGCAGCTGATCGGTAATGGCGAAGCATAAGGGCCATAGCTAACGGCCATATCTGGAGCATGGGCATTTGCAAAGACATCTATTTGGCCAAGCGAGCCTGTCAGGGGGAGTCCCCTAGCGGGCAGCATAGACAGTGCGCCAAGGCCATTAGAGAGAATGATGGCATCTACTTTATAAGTTTTCGCATCGGTATGTAAGCGCCAGGCCTGTGATGTTGCGTCGTCAGTGCTGTCTTGTTCTAGTGAAATAATATGATCATTTATTATTGGGGTTTGATCTATCAATAGGCTAACAAAATCAGGTGGCGATATGACGCCACCTTCTGGGAAGATAATACCCTCATCGCAAGCCTTTATCCAACTCTCGGGTAATAGATTGTCTGTGGCAAGGGAACTAATTTGTTGTTGTTTTTCGCGTTCACTTGCCAGCCGTGCAGAACCGCATGGATTATATAATGCAATATCGGGGTGTTGATTCTGTAAAGATTTCAGTATCCTGATGGTATATAAATAAGCATGAAGAGAAAACCGTGCTGGTGTATTATCAGCGCGATCAAGGCGTGGCATAATCAAGCCGACCGGGTTCCCCGACGCTCCGCTGGCTATATGATTGCGTTCATAAATAGTTGGCTGGTAACCTTGTTGTGTTAGCGCAAAAGCAAGACTTGCTCCTGCAATGCCGCCACCGATAATTGCCACGTCTGATCCGAGTGGAAGAGGAGGGAGTTCTTTTGTTAAATACCAAGGATGATCGTTATTGTTACCTGCATTTGTTTCAGAAATTTTGTTTTTAGCATCAGATTTGTGAAAACTACCGGTTAGCATTTCGCGTTTACGCCCATAACCGGGCGCTTTAGTAATCTCGAACCCGGCCTCAGTAAGGCCACGCCTGACTGCACCTGCAACTGTGAATGTTGCACAAGTTGCGCCCTCACGGGAAATATTGGCCATGGCGTTAAAGACAGTTTGTGACCACATATCCGGATTTTTCCCGGGGGCAAAACCATCAAGGAACCATGCGTCAATGCAAGGCGTATCTGGCGGGCATTGTATTAACCCATCTGCTACATCGCCAAAATAAAGCGTTAGTGAAACAAAAGGAGCAAGCTCTAATCGATGGAACCCTGCAACATTAGGTGGCCATAAGTGCTGCAATTTTTCTGAGAAGGAAGCTAGTTCTGGCCATGCGCTATGGGCTTTGGTCAGGTCGTCAGGGTGAAAGGGGTGTTTTTCAAAAGATAAAAAGTGCAGAGAAGCATGTTCCGGTTTTCTTATACTTTCCCATAGTTTCCACGCAGAAAGAATATTCAAACCCGATCCAAAGCCTGTTTCTGCGATACAAAAATGATTATTTTTTGCAAAGTGGGTGGAAAGATCGTTACCGTTCAGGAAAACATGCGCAGTTTCCTCGAGCCCTCTTTCAGCAAAGTAAATATCATCATAGAGTAGCGAATATGGTAAAAAAAACCGTGATGCAGATGCATCACGGTTTTCAGGAACCCAATTAAGGGTTGCATACTCTACAAGTCTTCCGCGCATATTACTCAACTAACGCGGTTGATTGAAAAAAGCGAGGTTTTAAACTTTTAAGGTATACGGCATGAGCTTTTCAAAAGAAAAGTCGGTAATCGCGCTGTTACGAATGTTATCTTCGACCTTGCTGCTAACTATTTCTACTGTCTCACATGAAAATGCAGTACGTGCTTCAGCGATGGTTCGAGTTCGCTCAAGGCGTTTTTCAAACAGGTTTGTCCAATAATCATGCTGAATTTCAAGAGCATCACCAAAGCTGCGAACTTGTATCATATTAGTGGCATATTGAACGGCATCGCTGAATTCATCACGGGCTGCTGTTGCTAACTCTGTGCCAGTTTCTTGTAAAAATGTGTGAGTAGTGTGCCCGCGTTCGCGAACGAAATCGGAAATATCAGATGTGTTTTCGCGAATATTTTCGGCATTGATATTAATGTCATTCAACATTTTTGTAATTTGCACCTGAGCAGAGTGAGCAAAACTTTCAATGCTCCCAGAAATATTACCTGTCGCTTCCTTGAGTGTCTTACCTGCTGTCGTGGCCGACTTGGTTGCGGCTTTCACAGTTTTCTTCGCTGTTTTACGTTTAGTTGTCATGCTTAGGGTTCCTGATTAATCCAAATGAATAAATTGTGCAACGCAACATGATTGTTCATATAAGTGACTTTGTGCATTGCAAAAGAGCCTGATTAAATTATATTTATCGAATATATGCGGCAGGGTGTCGCAATATAGGGTTTGCATCCTCATCGCCCACGTCATAGCTTCTCTAAGTGGAGTATTCAGAGGACAGGGGACGATTATGGGTAGGGATCTATGCAAATCATTTATAATGCTTGGGATTTTGGGTGCATGTGTGTTCGCTCAGTCATGTACACGAAATCCTACTGGTGGTCGCGAGTCAGGTCCATCTGCACCTAGCGATCCTTTTACGGAGATCGTCATAGGTGAGAGTAATGATGTCACTGCAACTGCTATCAAAGATAGCTACCGGGTGCAGGCCGCACTGGCACAGTTTTTCCGCTGGTTCCAACCCTTTGATAATCGCGATGCGCCACTATCAAGGCAGCTTGATTTGTTAGACGAAGGAGCAGCTTTTCAATCAAGTCAAGGTACAGGTAAAGGGCGAGAGGCTTATGACTTGCAGGCACGCAATGTGCCGATAAGTTGGGAAAACGCACATTTTGTTCGTGACGTGACAGTTCGCTTTGCAAATGATGAGGATATTCGTCTTGAGGCGGAGGTGATTTATTTAAACCGCGGCGCGCTTGAGCAAGACGCTGTGCATGGTGCTAATATTCAGTTTCGGTCAACACTTTCGCAAACTGGAAATTCATTACCGTTGATTAATAAAGTTAGCGTTGAAGAGAGTGGTGCAGGGCGTACTATCGAATTTCGTTCATCCTATGCGGAAAATCGTTTGAAAAGCCTATTTCATCATTGGTTATATTTGGTGGAGAATCCAAATCGGAGTGCAGAACAGTTTGATCAAATATTAGGTGATGAGTTTAAACTTAACTTCCCCAAAAGCCGGATCACTTCTGATAAAGGTTTACGTGAATGGCTGGCTGGGCCTGCCTCAGCGGCAGAGGCAATGCATTATCGTGTGCGTGATTTTTCATTTGAGGTCTTGGGGACCAATGAATATGGCATGAGTGCTGAAATGGATTGGTATGGATTGATGGAAAATGGCGATCAGCTGACAGGCCGTGTCTTGCAAGAATTTGCTGTTATCGATGATCTGTCAAAACCCTTTGCCGTAATCACCTCTATTCGTGAACAGGAAATCGTTCCGGGTACGTTGCGGCCAGATGATGCGGATGGATAGGGGTTAAGTCTTAATCAATCGTTCCAGCACACTTGTGGAAGCATAGCCATCAGCCGGAACACCAACACTGATTTGCCATGCTTTCAAGGCACGGCGTGTCCCAGCTCCTATAATGCCATCAACTGGCCCTGGGTTGAAGCCTTTGTTTGTGAGTGCTTGTTGTAATTGTTTGCGTTGTTTGAAGCTAAGTGGAAGGTCAGCGCGTGGCCAAGGCTGTACCACTGTGCCTCCTATTCCTT
>CAZGVP010000087.1:0-9546 GCA_964529135.1 uncultured Caulobacterales bacterium
ATATATACTTAATAAGATTAGAATGTAGAACGCAAAATCCTAAAAAATTTTTTGTTAATTTAATAAGTAAACATTCGTTTATTGCGATGAAATCACTTTATCGCCACATATTACGTGATATTATAAAGTTGCTAGGGACAGTTTGATTTTAGGGTAAACAGGTATTTTTGACATGCAGGAAACAGATCGCGCAGTTGGCACACAAAATCCATCACTTGCTGTTGGGCTAGCGGACATTAACTTTTTCTCTAGTAACATTCCATTCATTAACGTTTTCAAGCAAATAGGTAGTTTGGTTGGCGATGATGGTGCTTGGTTATTTGATATTCCAGACGGTAATGGTGGGACGAGACGCCTGGATTATTCAGAGCTATTTCGCGAAGGTTTTCTGGACGAAAACGGCTATGTTTTGACCATTCCAGAAGGTGGGATTACGCGTATTTCACTATTTAATGACTTACCAGCTGAGGCTGGTATTGGAGGTCGTTACGTATTCAGGTTTGAAGGAGAGGGACAATTCTCTCTTTTCGGCGGAACGATTGTAGAGAGTAGTGAGGGGCGCATTGTCATTGACATTCCTGATGGTGCTACTGTTGGTATTACTATTCTTGATGTCGAAGAAGGAAATCATTTAAGGGATTTCGAGCTTTTCAGGGAAGAGCATGAGGCGATTTATGATGCAGGCGCGATCTTCAACCCTGCATATATAGCTGAAATTGAAGACTTTCGAGTTCTGCGTTTTCTTGATTGGATGGGAACCACAAATTCCAATATTCGAAACTTTAGCGATTTGGCTTCCGTTGATAATGCATTCTATGGAATTCCTGGTAATCAGGCATTGGAATACGAGATTGCAGGACAGCTTCCTGATTTTATCGACTCGGCTGAGCTAGCAAGTTTACCGCGTGGTTTTATTCAACCTGTCTATGTTGATCCTATTACCCGCGAACCTTTGCGTGACCCCGTTACAAACGAATTAATTCTATACCCCCCAGACACTGGGGCATTTCCTGATGGAATACCCGTAGGGGCACCTCCTGAGATTCTTATTGCACTTGCAAATCAAGTTGGCGCAGATCCATGGTTTAATATCCCTCATCTTGCGACGGATGAATTTGTTAGAGAGTTTGCGGAGTTTATTAGGGATAATCTCGATCCTGATCTGAATATTTATGTTGAATACTCTAATGAAGTTTGGAATTCGGGTTTTGACCAATGGCATTATGCGCGTCAGGAAGGGTTAGATTTTTTTGAAGAACGCCGCCAAGCTGGTGACAACTTTGGCGATCAATTTGGGGATTTCCCGTCCAATGCTTTTTACGGGTATCGTTCAGCTGAAATCCTATCGATTTTTCATGAAGTTTTTGCGGAAGATGCTGGCCGTATCAATGGCGTGCTTAGCACTCAAACCGTAAATAATTTCGTTACGCTAGAGGCTATTTCTGGGGCGGAATATTTTTTCGAACTGAACGATCCAGATGGGCGAGTAGATGACCTGTTCGACTCGGTTGGAGTGACTGGCTATTTTGGTGTGGCTGTGACTACGGACGGTCCTGTCGCAGATTCGTTTCGAACTTTGATTGAGCGATCTCAACAGGCATTTGCTGACGGTCAAACATCGTCAGTGTATGAGCTTTTCAACAATGAATTGAATGAGTATTATAGAGATCGCACCCTTTTTGAAGGGGCAGATCCAATATTGAGCGAAGTGCCAAATTTAAGTCTTGCGGATTTGCAAGATTTTTTCACAAGACAGCTAAGCGTCATTAATGGCAATGATTTTTTTGGCAATCCGACTCGTACAGCCTATGATCTTGACTTGGTTCAATATGAAGGTGGGCCGAATATTGTTCCGGTTACAAATGATCCGGAGTTGCGAGATTTTTTAAGGCAATACAACCGTAGTGCTGAGCTTGCCCAAGTCCAGGAAGAAGCTCTTGCTCTATTCCGCAATGTCGGCGGAACTTTAGCGAACGATTTCCATGTCGTCGAAGTGCAATCATTTTCCTCAACGTTTGGTTCAGTTGCCTTCCTTGGGGATACTAACCCCCTAGCGGATGCATTTGTAGAATATAATGAAACAGCGGCTCAAACATTTGGCTCCCTTGATCCGTCAAGATCGGCTCAAACATTCCAACAAGGTGTTACTGAATTTGGATCTCTGGGGAATGATTTTATCTTTGGTACGAGAGAGGAAGATTTCCTTGCTGGTGATGCAGGTAATGATACCATAGATGGCGGTTTTGGTAATAACGGTCTGAATGGTGAAGATGGAAACGATGTTTTGCTTGCTGAAGATGGGGACGATACAATCGTTGGTGGTGCTGGGAGTGATGTAGTTCGCTCGAGAGCGGGAGCAGATTCCATTTCTGGTGGGGATGGGAATGATACCCTGTTTGCAGGTGATGGTAGTGACACAGTTGATGGTGGTTCTGGTAATGATCTTATCATAAGCCAACTGGGTAATGATTTCCTAATGGGTGGTACAGGAGGAGATTTTATTAGCTCTAGCGATGGTAATGATACTGTCTTTGGCGGGGATGATCGAGATACCATCCAGGGTGGTGATGGGAATGACAGCCTGTTTGGTGAACAAGGTAGCGATAGTATTACAGGTGCTTTTGGGCAAGATACAATATCTGGCGGTCTTGGTAATGATACACTCAATGGCAATGATGGTGCGGATACTCTGCTTGGCGAGGCTGGAAATGACTCTATAATTGGGCATGCGGGCGCGGATTACGTTGAGGGTGGTAGTGGTGCTGATTATATCAATGGATTATCAAATAATGACACACTATTGGGCGGTGATGGCCGGGATACAATTTTCGGCGATAGCGGATTTGATTTGATTTTTGGCGGTGAGGCTGACGATATTATTAATAGTGGCCCAGGTAATGATACGGTCGATGGTGGCTCAGGAAATGACAATATACTTTCTGATCGAGGTAATGATGTCATAAATGGCGGCACTGGTAATGACAGGCTGATTAGTGGGGACGGGAATGATAGCCTTGAAGGTAATGAAGGGGCTGATTTGCTACGGGGCGGTACTGGCAATGATACGGTCGTGGGTAATGAGAACGCAGACATACTTTTCGGTGGCACTGGAAGAGATATTGTAAGTGGCGGAAACGGTGATGACGTTTTAGACGGAAGTGGTGGAATTGATATTCTGCTTGGCGGTAATGGTAACGATACGCTTATAGGTGGTTTTAATGCCGATATATTCCGGTTTGGCAATAATTTTGGCAATGATGTCATTAGTGATTTTGAGGCTAACAATGTAGCTGAAAGAATAAATTTGGTGACTGTAACCAATATCACAAGCTTTGCTGATTTAACTGCAAATCACTTGTCCTCGAATTCCCAAGGTGACGCCGTAATTACAGACGGCGCGAATACGATAACCTTAAATGGGGTTTCGGTATCTGATCTCAATAGCGATGATTTCATTTTCTAGGCTTGTTAATTTCAAAACCAATACTCATTAGCATGAGTATTGGTGGCAATTATATTGTTCTGGTGCATGAGCTTTTGAGTTAATTATCCTAAAAGCCTATATGAATTTTGTTTCGGATATACAGGAAACTAATGACCATGATTAAACCAGTACTATTTTTTTGTATTGCAAGCTTGTTTGTAATGAGTTTGATGTCGCAAGCATGTGCACGTGGTTCGAGAGATAGCACAGCAGAAAATGCGGTCCAGAGTGTAGTCGCAAAAGTTATCCCAGCGCCTCAAGATAGCACTCCACAAGATTTACAAGGTGGTACGATTGCATCTGTTGAGCGGATGGTTCCAGCCTCGATGGAACAAATCCGGTTATCCTTTGCTCCGGTTGTTGGGGAAGTTGCGCCTGCTGTCGTGAATATTTTCACTCGGAGGGAAGTTCAACAACGCAGAATTGATCCGTTCTTTGAACGATTTTTTGGAGCGCAAGGACCGCGAGAGCAAAGCTCTCTCGGGTCAGGCGTGATTGTTAGTCCTGATGGCGTAGTTATCACGAATAATCATGTGATTGAAAATATGACTGAGATTAAAGTGGTATTGAGTGATAGACGTGAATATGAAGCAGAATTGATTTTTACTGATCCGCAAACTGATGTTGCGGTATTGCGGATTGAAGCAGATGAGCCATTTCCATTTCTCGAATTTGCAAATTCTGATGCTGCTGAAGTTGGTGATGTAGTCTTGGCGATTGGCAATCCTTTTGGGGTTGGTCAAACTGTGACAAGTGGCATTGTTTCTGCTCTAGCGCGGACAGCTGTTTCTATCAGTGATTATCAGTTCTTTATACAGACGGATGCAGCGATCAATCCGGGAAATTCCGGGGGCGCACTTGTTGATGTGGATGGACGGTTGATTGGTATCAATACCGCTATTTACTCGCGCTCAGGTGGATCCAATGGCATTGGGTTTGCTATTCCAAGTCGTCTTGTGCAACAGGTTTTATCATCGGCTATTAATGGCGGTGTGCTGGCCAGACCCTGGCTGGGAGCTTCCACAGGAACTGTGACATCAGAACTTTCAAGGGCTTTAAGCCTGGATCGTCCAGCTGGAGCGATTATTGAGGAAATTTGGCAGGAGGGGCCAGCTGCTCAAGCTGGGTTGAAACCAGGAGATGTGGTTACCAAAATTGATGGACAGCCTGTTTTCGATGCTGAGACTTTGCGTTACCGCATAGGTGTGAACAGTGAAGGAGATGATGCTCAGATTGTTTATCTGCGTGATGGTAAGGAAAAAACTGCGAAAGTTAAGCTGGCTTTGCCACCAGAGTTACCAAAACCAGATGAAAGGTTGCTTGAAGGCAACCATCCTTTAACAGGAATAAAAGTCGCCAATCTTTCACCGCGCTTTAATGAAGATATTAATATCGACCCGTTTCTAACTGGTGTTGTGGTAACAGATTTACCACGTCGATCCTTCGCAGCTAGACGTGGACTTAGGCGTAATTTTCGAGTTTTGTCGGTAAATGGAAAATCTGTTACCACAAGTTTCGAACTGGAACGTGAGCTGATGAAATCAGCGAAGAGCTGGGTAATTGAAATTGATACTGGCCAGAGGATAGTACCATGGCGGGTAGGCAGATAGAAATTATCCTGGTAAAGTGAGCGATCTATTTGCGTCTGCAGGGTTGGACCAAAGTGCACCACGCCCTTTAGCTGATCGATTGAGGCCACAATCGCTTGCTGAGATTGTTGGTCAAGACCACCTTTTGGGACAAGACGGTACGATCTCGCGAATGGCGAAGGCGAAACGGCTGTCTTCCATTATTCTTTGGGGGCCGCCGGGGGTCGGCAAAACGACACTAGCGCGTTTGATCACAGCGGAAACTGCTGGTGATACGAAACCGGAGTTTGAGCAAATATCTGCTATATTTTCTGGTGTTGCTGATTTGCGAAAGGTTTTTGAAAAAGCAGAGCAACGCCGTTCAACAGGTATTACCACTGTTCTTTTTGTTGACGAAATACATCGCTTTAACCGTGCCCAACAGGACGGATTTCTTCCGCACCTAGAAAGTGGTTTGATTACGTTGATCGGAGCAACCACTGAAAACCCTTCGTTTGAATTGAACCCTGCGCTATTATCGCGTGCACAAGTTTTTGTGCTGAACCGTTTGGATGACGAAGCATTAGAGATTCTCCTAAGCCGTGCTGAGGCTTTCTTGAAAGTTTCCTTGCCCCTTGAGGATGATGCGCGGCAAGCATTGATTGATATGGCCGATGGAGATGGGCGGTTTATTCTTAATTTGGCTGAAGATATTGCGGGCCTGAACCCTGATGAGAATACTGTTCTTGATACCGCTCAATTAGGAGCTTTTGTCCAACGACGTGTTCCGATCTACGATAAGGCCCAGGAAGGGCATTATAACCTTGCAAGTGCCCTGCAAAAATCTGTTCGTGGGTCTGATGTGGATGCTGCTCTTTATTGGGCGGCCAGAATGTTGACTGCTGGGGAGGATCCACGATTTGTGTTACGCCGTCTTGTTGTGATGGCATCTGAAGATATTGGTAATGCTGACCCTCATGCCTTGCCAATAGCGATTGCAGCCCGTGATGCTTACGAGTTCCTGGGCCAGCCTGAGGGGGAAATAGCCATTGGTCAGCTGGTAGCCTATCTTGCCACGGCACCCAAATCCAATCGGGCATATGCGGCTTTCAAACAAGCAAAATCTGCTGCAAGAAAGAGCGGTTCTTTGATGCCGCCTTCCCATGCAATGAATGCTCCTACAGCGTTAATGAAGGATTTGGGCTATTCTGAAGGGTATGACTATGATCATGATCGCGATGACGGATTTGCCGGGTTGAATTATTTTCCACCTGACCTCCCACGTACAGAATTTTACAAACCGCGGAAAACCGGGCATGAACGCGAGATTGAAAAACGTCTTGCCTGGTGGCGTGAGCGCCGCAAGGAGTAACCTATACTAAGTTATCAATGCAAAGTTTGAACACAATTCCTGTATTATGCTCAATCGCTGCTGGCGGTGCACTAGGTAGTGTGCTGCGCTATGCGCTTTCGCAACTCATTACGGTTGGGGTCAGTGAAGGTTTTCCCACTGCAATTATGGTGATCAATATCATTGGGTCATTTCTAATGGGGTTATTCGTAACTCTACTGATGGCCAGGTTCAATGATCACACTATGCTGCGCGTGTTTTTAACAGTAGGTGTTCTTGGAGGGTTTACGACGTTTTCAACATTCTCACTTGATGTCGTTGCTCTATTTGAGCGCGGTGAATATATACTTGCTGGCTGCTATGTAGGGGGTTCTGTGACTTTGTCCGTGATTGCATTATTTGTGGGGTTAATTTTAGGGCGAACAATGTTATGAGTGGTGTACAGATTAAAACAGTTAAGCACGATGAGGAAGGCATGCGCCTTGATCGCTGGTTTCGCGTTCATTTTCCTCAAATCCGCCATGGTATGCTCGAAAAATTCTTGCGCAAAGGTCAGGTGCGCCTTGATGGTGGCAGGGTCAAAGCGAATGTTCGACTTCTACCAGGCCAAAATATTCGTGTGCCGCCGTTAGGTGATATCAAAGACGATAATCGAACATCGACTGTTGCTCCTGGCAATCGGCAAAACCAGGCTCGCGACCGTGAGGCGCTGGAGCGTATCGTTATTCATGAGGATGACCAATTGCTGATTTTGAATAAACCCCATGGCTTGGCGGTACAGGGGGGCACGAATACATTACGTCATATCGATGGTATGCTTGCCGCATGGCCATCTGATGGGGATCGGCCAAGGCTCGTTCATCGATTGGATCGTGATACGAGTGGTGTACTTGTTTTGGCGAAGACACGTAAAGCGGCAACGCGCCTTGGTGAAGCATTCCAAAAACATCAGGTAGAAAAGACTTACTGGGCATTGACTGCAGGCACGCCTCAACCTCGCGAAGGAACCATTACGATACCTGTTGCAAAACGTATGGTGAGTCATGAAGGGGAGGGTTTTGAGAAAATGGTGCCAGCAGAAGGGGAAGACGCAAAACGGGCTATTACTGATTTCCAAACTCTCGATGATGCCGGTGCCGGGGTCGGGTTTCTTGCTTTGAGGCCTCGAACAGGGCGTACTCATCAGATCAGGGTGCATTGTGCGGCTCTTGGTATACCTATTATTGGTGATGGTAAATATAGTCCGGAAGATGCAAAAGTTGACGGCCTGTCATCCCGGCTTCATTTATTTTGCAGGACCATGCAATTTCGTCATCCTGATACCGGAAAGCCCTTTAGTGTCACCGCACCAGTTGGCGGGCATATGTTAGCGTCGTTGAATTTTTTTACTTTTGACGTTGGGGCAAACGTTGAATGGCCAGATGTAGAAACACTACGCAATTGATGCAGGTTTAATGCAGTGTCAATGATTGGACACAGACTATGACAACCACACCCGACCGATTTTATAAGACTGTTAGCATTGATGAGAATGATGGCGTGTTTTCTGTGTTGCTTGATGGACGTTCTGCCAAGTCGCGGCAAGGGAAAATATTGGCTGTTAAAAATTCAAGATTGGCCGCTTGTCTTATGGAGGAGTGGGATGAGCAAGAGACAAAGGTCGATTTTTCATCAATGCCCATGACACGCTATCAAATGGCCGTAATGGATATGGAATCTTCTCATCGTATTCAATGGATTGATGAGGTTTTATCTTACCTGCGTAATGATTTACTTTGCTATCGTGCTGAAAGTCCCGCAGCTTTATCCCAGTTACAGGAAAAAGTCTGGAACCCGATTTTAGATTATGTGAAGGACGAATACGATTTAGAACTGGTCTCGACATATGGGATTATCAACGTTGAACAATCTGCAGGAACATTGGAGAAGGCAAAAAGAATACTATTGGAGTGTGGTGATGCGCAATTGCTCAGTATTCGGCGGGTCATGGAGTTAACCGGATCGTCGATTTTGGGCCTTGCAGTGTATGCAGGTCTCTATGATGCAGCCAAGATTGTCGAGGCGGCTCATCTGGATGAGCTTTGGCAGGCAGAGCAATGGGGTTTTGACAAGGAGGCGGCTGAAAGACGAGAGGGTATTGTGACGGAGATTGAAGAAGCAATTCGCTATCTTGTTTTTTTCGCTGAAGACAATAATGCAGGAGCTTAATGATGGCTATGGCCACTATTGCCGTGCTTATTTTCTACTGTGTTTTGTGTGGCTTTGACCGGCACTCGAATACTCATCTTACCTGTATTTTTGAAAGACAATACGAGATCGATTGTGTCGCCTATCTCTAATGGTTGTTCCAATCCTATTAACATAAAGTGATATCCGCCTGGCTCTAGTGTGGTTTGTTGATTGGCCTGGATCGATAATGCGGCAATGGGTGCCATAGAGGTTCGCCCGTCCGCACTTCTTGTGGTTTGATGTAATTCAGTAGCCTTGGCTGAATTTGTTTGGGCGCCTTGTAGGATGTCTTCCAGTGCGCTGGTATTACACACATTTAAATATAAAGCCGTTACATTGCGACCTGCAGGTGCAGGGCGTATCCAGCCATCTTTGACTAGGATGCTATTTTTTTTCTCATTAGCGCAACCGATATTTTCCAATGATTGTGAGTTGGTGGTGGGATTAGTGCTATGATTATCTGCTTGATGATCTCCACAACCGATGAGCCCTAAACCTAACAAAAGTACTATAATCTGTTGTTTTTGCAATATATTGATCATGAGTAGTCCAGTGTTTTGATACAGTGCTGTAATGAGGTGAGTGGCCCATTATTTGCCACCAGAATTGCTACTGTGAAAGAGCCTTACTGTCACAGTGGGGGCCTGAACTTATTATAGATAAACTGTGTGAAACTCGGCCTGCCTATGGCCTTGGCATGGTTATGGATTTTCTATACATCTCAGAAAAGCTTTGATCAGGATCTAACATCATGAACGCATCGGAAATTTCACGTCTAAAGACGTATTTTGTAACCAAGTTTGGCCTTGATACCATCAACATCCGCGCTCGCTCAAATAAAGATGATTCCGCTGAGGTTTACCTCGGGGATGAGTTTATTGGTGTCTTGTTTAAGGATGATGAGGAAGGTGATG
>CAZGVP010000088.1:0-9532 GCA_964529135.1 uncultured Caulobacterales bacterium
CTTGGGCAGAGGATGGCTTTTCATAAAGCTTTTGCGGTGTAGATAGCTCGAGCAACTGCCCATCATTGAGAAGAGCTACACGATCCCCCATCATCAGTGCTTCTTCTGCATCATGAGTTACAAACAAAGTTGCAACCTTGTCAGCTTTTAGCACCCGCCGCATTTCTTCCTGCAGTGTACGTCTCAAGCCTGCATCAATGCTTGCTAATGGCTCATCCAGCAACATTGCTTTTGGTTGTCGGGCAAGCGATCTCGCAAGGGCTACTCTTTGTTGTTGACCACCAGACAATTCATGGGGATAACGCTTTTCAAATCCACCGAGCTGAAGTGTGGCTAATCGTTCCTCGACAACGGCGCGCGCACTGGATTTTGGCAAATGTTTAAGCCCAAACATAATATTTTCCAGGACTGTTAAATGAGGAAACAAGACATGATCCTGAAACACAAAACCCACTGGTCGGGCCTCAGGGGGTTTATGGTCTCTCGGCCCGGCCAGTCTAATTTCGTTCAGCACTATCTCACCATGCTGCAACCGCTCCAAGCCTGCAGCAAGGCGCAACAATGTTGTTTTTCCACACCCAGACGGCCCGAATAAAGTGACGATTTCGCCAGGCTCAACCGTCAATGAAAGTTCATTCAAGTGCCAGGCATTCTTGCCTTCACCCTTGCCTCGGATGGCGTTGTCATAACGATGGGATATGTCGCGAAATTGCAATGACATGAAGGGCGTTCGGTGGCTTTCTTCTGGTTATTGATAATGTCTCGCAAAAACTCAGCGATAATGCTAGCCATTTCTTACTATGGTCACAGCTGAAACCGATACCTCATCCTCAATCACACCTCGCCCCCAGCAACTGGTCGCGATCGCACTACGGTATGGGCTCGTTATTGGCGGTGTGACTTTGTTATTAGCCCCTGTCCTGGCTGTACTTCTTAGTTTCCTCATTGATACCAACGCCACTCAGAACCATATCTGGACAACAAAAGGCTTTGCTTATTTACGAGGTTCTTTATTACTATGTAGTCTCGTCGGTCTCATTGCAGGAGTGCTCGGAACAGTCACGGCCGCTCTGGTCAGTCTGACGGATATTCCTGGGCGGAGGCTATTTTCCTTTCTCCTCGCCCTACCTTTTGCAGTACCAGCTTATATCATGGCGTATGCCTATGGGGATTTTCTCGGGCCTTTCGGGGGCTTGGCTGAGTTAATTGGTAACGTGCCAGCTTGGGCAACAGGGCTGCGCAGTGTATGGGGTGGGGCATTTATTCTTTCACTCGCGGTGTATCCATATGTCTATCTGGCAGTGCGCGCTGATCTTGCAGGGCGCTCAGCGGCTTATGCTGAAGCTGCACAGACACTTGGGCTAAAGCCAATGGCAGTTTTCCTGCGCGTACTATTGCCTGGTGCACGCGCCGCGTTGTTCGGGGGCCTCGCTCTTGCTCTCATGGAGACCGCCGCTGATTTCGGGGTCAGTGATTACTTTGGCATTCAAACCCTTAGCACTGGAATTTTTCGCACCTGGTATGGTCTTGGCGATCTCGCCGCCGCCGCACAGATTGCCGGTGGCCTGTTTTTGATAGCTGCATTTCTGCTCACTTTAGAAGAAGCAGGGCGACGGGGCCAAAGAGCTGAAAACGCTCGCGCGCACAGGCATTACATTCTGATTTCACTCTCACCACTAGCAAAAACATCCGCCATTATCGTTTGCCTACTCCCAATTTTTCTTGGTTTTGCGCTACCGGTAGCAGTGCTTTTTCACAAAATTATTGCGCCAGATACAGGATTAGAGATCAGTACACGGCTTGGAATTTTTCGCCTGGCAGGCATCAAAACAATAAGCATTGGGCTTGCAGGGGCGATTGTTACGATGATGCTAGCGATGACATTAGCTTGGATTCAACGCAATAGTGGCTCCCGATTTAACGTTCTATTCATCCGCCTTATGACGATTGGTTACGCCATCCCCGGCGCTGTGATCGCCATTGGTATTTTATTTGCCGGAACCACTCTTCTTTCTCCGTTCGGGCTCAGCGTGACGAGCGGCGGCGTATTTATTTTGCTCTATGCTTATGTAATCCGCTTTCTCACAGCCGGTTTCAATGCGAGCGCATCCGGCCTTACACAAATTAACCCTATGATGGACATGGCAGCACGCAATCTCGGCGCAACTCCCGGCCAGGTGATGCGCGATATTCACCTGCCTCTTGCACATCGCTCTTTGCTGGCTGGCTTTGTCATTGTATTCATCGACATTGTTCGCGAATTACCAGCCACCTTGCTATTGCGTCCTTTCAACTTTGAAACCCTGGCAACACAGGTTTATCGACTTGCTTCTGATGAGCGCCTTGGCGCAGCAGCACCGGCAGCTTTAATGCTAGTGCTCACCGGCCTGATCCCGGTCCTTGTTCTGGCGCTTTTATCAAATCAGCGAACCAGGCGCTGATTTACGCTTATTTGATATATCACTCTAAGCTATCAAATTCCCGCCAATAGACATTTCATGTTGCAATGCACAAAAACCTGTGTATGAGAAACATTTGTTTGAAATACCCCCCAAGTCAGGACGCGTCCTCCATGACGAAACCAATTTTTACCGCTTTTACCGAGCGCCTCTCCATTGCAGATATGACTGGTGCAAAGCGGCTTTCTGACTTCACACCAGCATTGATAAAAACAGAAGTTTTGGCTGGCTTAACTGTCGCTCTAGCATTGGTTCCCGAAGCCGTGGCATTTGCGTTTGTGGCGGGCGTTCACCCGTTAGTAGGCCTTTATGCAGCGTTTATCGTTGGCCTGATCACCGCATTAATTGGCGGCCGACCGGGAATGATCTCTGGTGCCACTGGCGCGTTGGCAGTGGTCATGGTGGCTCTTGTTGCCGCCCACGGGATAGAATACTTATTTGCTACCGTAGTCCTCATGGGCATATTGCAGCTACTTGCCGGAATATTCCGTCTGGGGAAGTTTATCCGGCTTGTTCCTCACCCGGTTATGCTGGGTTTTGTTAACGGCCTCGCCATTGTAATTTTTCTAGCACAACTTGGGCAATTTCAAATACCGGGCACGGCAGAAGGTGGAGGCCATGGCATGGCCACAGGCGAATGGATGACCGGCCTACCGCTAGTATTAATGCTTGGTTTAACGGCACTAACCATGGCGATCATCTGGGGCACACCAAAACTCACCAAAGCCGTCCCCGCACCTCTCGCGGGTATCGCCATTGTTGCAGCAATCGTGATTGTCTTTGGCCTTGATGTGCCACGAGTTGGCGATCTTGCCAGCATTAAAGGGGGCCTGCCACCTTTTCATATTCCCACTGTGCCTTTTACACTCTCAACTCTGGAAATTATTTTTCCATACGCTGTGATCCTTGCTGCCATCGGCCTGATCGAAAGCCTCCTAACTCTGAATCTTGTGGGCGAAATTACCGGCAAACGTGGCGGCGCATCGCAAGAGTGCATCGCACAAGGCACTGCCAATGTGATCACCGGCTTTTTTGGTGGTATGGGCGGTTGTGCAATGATTGGCCAATCGATGATCAATGTAAAATCTGGCGGTCGCACACGGCTCTCTGCCTTGATGGCAGCGCTTTTTTTACTCGCTTTCATTCTTGCAACCTCAGGCCTTATTGAACAAATTCCTCTGGCTGCACTGGTAGGTGTTATGTTCATGGTAGTGATTGGTACATTTGCATGGCGCAGCCTTATGATTATGAGAAAAATTCCATTAACGGATGCATTCGTCATCGTTTTGGTAACTGCCGTCACAGTAAAGTATGACCTTGCCACCGCTGTTGTTGTTGGTGTGATTGTTTCTGCTCTTGCTTATGCCTGGAACAATGCAAAACGCATCCACATTCATTCACGCGATAGCCTCACCGTGCCGGGTGCTAAAACTTATGTGCTGGAAGGCCCGCTTTTCTTTGGTTCCACTGATGGCTTTGCCGAACTGTTTGCCCCTGAAGACGATCCGGATATCGTGATCGTTGACTTTCTGCGTTCACGGGTTGTTGACCAATCTGCCTTGCAAGCCATTGAAGATTTGGCCGCCAAATATGAAAACCTTGGCAAGACATTACGATTACGCCATCTTTCTCAGGACTGTCACAGTTTGCTGGCGCGGGCCGGACAATTAATGATCGATTCCAATGACGACCCTGATTATCAAATTGCAGCTGATTATTCCGTACGCACTGGAATATTTGGCGACGGACATTGATACCTATCTCTACAATGAGAGCGAATATGCTACACACTGTACCCATGTTTTTGAATCTTGGATATGAATATTCACGCCGCAGTTCATAGAAACCTGAGCGATAAAAATAAATCGAGGAGTGGCGCGAAGCGGCCAAGCCTATATATAATTCAAATGAAGTGGCATAGCTCACACTTCACGCCTGATATGTTTACGAGCTAGCACCCACGCGGCCCATCAAATGATGGTGCTCTCGTTTAAACGCGGCCAACCCGTCCGGACTCCTTCACCCACCGTCGAGTGACAAAGGCTACCCGGCTATCAGTTCTGCCCCATTGATAACGGTCGACAACGTCCTCGATGAACAGAACTTGTACACTATAGGGGAGATGAAGAAGTGTTGGATAAAATTAATCGAATAAATCTCAAATATGTCATAGCGGCAGCCCAACCAGAAAAACGGATATGTTGACCTGCGCTTCAGGTCATCAACACGCTCTCCGGTCAATGTGTATCATTTCATTTTTGATATTATGCATTGGCAGACTTTGATTATTACCAAGTCAACCAGAACTCACAACGATTATAAAGATTACAAGCAGCATTTCGTAAACATGCTCAAGCCATCTCTACCGAATTACCGACACCACCAATAAATCCGCCAGATTGGCGTGCCCATAGGTCAGCATAGAGCCCTCCTTTCGCCACTAACGCGTCATGGGTTCCTTCTTCAACAATCTCACCTTTATCCATCACCACGAGACGGTCCATTGCGGCGATGGTTGATAGCCGGTGCGCAATAGCAATAACGGTTTT
The DNA here is from genome assembly GCA_964529135.1 of uncultured Caulobacterales bacterium. Classification (GTDB taxonomy): domain Bacteria; phylum Pseudomonadota; class Alphaproteobacteria; order Caulobacterales; family Parvularculaceae; genus CALLPQ01. The sequence goes on from CAZGVP010000088.1 coordinate 5,009, forward strand.
ACCTTTCATCAGGGCAAAGAGGTTTTCCTGAATGGCAGCCTCCACCTCTGAATCCAGCGCCGAGGTTGCCTCATCCAAAATCAGGATAGGCGCATCTTTTAAAAATATCCGCGCAATGGCGATGCGTTGACGCTGACCGCCGGAAAGTTTCACACCCCGCTCCCCCACATGAGCGTCAATCCCGGTGCGCCCCTTTTGATCTTCCAAAGCTTCAATAAATCCATGGGCACTGGCGCGCTCTATTGCGCGGGCAATATCGCCCTCGTCGGCGTCCGGCGCGCCATAAGCAATATTGTCACGCAAGGAACGATGCAACAATGATGTGTCTTGCGTCACCACACCAATATGCGCGCGCAAACTATCCTGGGAGACTTGAGCAATATCCTGACCATCCACCAATATGCGCCCGCCCTCCAAATCATAAAACCGCAACAGAAGATTAGTCAGTGTCGTCTTACCGGCACCCGAACGCCCTACAAGGCCGATCTTTTCACCGGCTGCAATTGCCAGTGACAAATCCTCCATCACACCAGCCTGTTTGCCGTAATGAAATTTCACATGATCAAAAGTAATCGCACCCGATTTTGGATTAAGCGCAGGCGCTAAATCATTATCGCGAACATCCACCGGCTCATTCATCATCTTCATACCATCATGAATGACACCAATGTTTTCAAACAGCGCAGAAACCTCCCACATGATCCATTCCGACATGCCGTTGATGCGCAATGTCAGCGCGATCGCAGCCGCTATCGCCCCGATGGAAATCAAACTATCGAGCCACAGCCAAATCGCCAATGCCGACACCGCGAACACCGCCAACACATTGATTGTAAAAACTATAATTTCAAACAACGTCACCAACCGCATTTGCGGATGCACAGTATTCAGAAAATTCCTCATACTGTCTTTTGCATAAGCGCGCTCATGACCGGCATGAGCAAACAATTTCACCGTAGCAATATTGGTATAGCTATCGACGATACGTCCGGTCATAACGGACCGTGCATCGGCTTGCCGCTCAGATACCCTACTCAGACGTGGCACAAACCAGGCAACGGTGGCGCAATAGGCAATCACCCAAACCAGCAAGGGTAGAGCGAGACGCCAATCCGCATTCGCCACCAGTATCAGCATGGTTAAAAAATACACCACCACATAAACCAGAAGATCTAACACCTTCATCACCACTTCACGCACCGCAAGAGATGTCTGCATCACTTTAGTGGCGATGCGCCCGGAAAATTCATCAGAGAAAAATTTCATACTCTGGCCAAGCAGATGCTGGTGCATGCGCCAGCGCGCACTCATCGGTAAATTACCAAGCATCACCTGATGGATCACCAATGAAGACAGTAATACACTGACTGGCAGGCCAATCAGCAATACAAAGGCCATCAGCGCCAAACTGCCGCCTTCACGAGCCAGAAAGCCTTCCCGGTCCGCTGATGCAAGCCAATCCACCAATTGCCCGAGAAACCCGAACAGGAATACCTCGCCCACCGCAATCAATGCGGCAAGAGCGGCCATCATCACCAACCAGGGCCATGCATCTTTTACATAAAACCAGCAAAACCCAACCATATCAGACGGCGGTGTACCCTCTATCTGCGAGGGAAAGGGCTCAATGCGTTTTTCAAACCACGTAAACATGTGGCCACTTTTGCCACGGACCTTGCTTTGAGGAAAGCCATTGATTTATCCCCAAGTGACGTTCAGGGTAAGCAGATAGACCGGGACTATGAAAATGGGGATTTTCAATGAGCGACATGGCACTCTATGGCGGCGCCACACTGGTAGTGATCCTGATTGGAATCGCAATATGGTTATTGCTCAACTCTGAACGCATGGCAACGGCCTCTCTCTTCAACAGGCTGTTTATCGTCGTCGCTGTAACTTCAGCTTTTTTTAGCGCTATCAGCTCCGCAATAGGCTTCGGACTGATCACGTCTCAAGAAACTGTGGATTTTTTCCGCAACTCAGTTCTGCCCCCTGCTTTCGGTCTGTTTGTATTTTTTATCGCGATCGCCATCTGGGTAGGTGGCGCCGAACTGGTGCGTAATCGCGACTGGTTTCGTGCCATGGAACATTATACAGGGCCAATGGCGCTGGTAGGCGATTTCTTTTTCTTTATTGAACGCGCGGTCAAGTTATTCGTAATAGTTCCTATTCTTGCAGCAATATTGTTCTTGGTATCAACTTGGACAAGCGTCGTCGGCATCGCTGGCGTTGATGCCGTACGGTACACATATTCCGATGAACTGAGCCGCTTACAAACAGACTGCAACGGCATCATTGCATATCGCCGCAACGATATTCTATTTTTGGATGATCTGACACTTGCAATTAGCGATGTAAAACGCGCAGCACGGCGAGAGCAAGACTATGGCGGGCAAACGGGATTGCGTGGACGAGGCGCCGCAACTGATTACATTGATGGTGTTGCCGAATGGCTCTCGGCCCTAGAAGTAAGCGCACGTACCCTTATCGATCGCGGCGACGAAAATACGGCATACAGCCCTTAAGATGCAACAATTTGCCCAACACTCATTGACAGTATGAAAAAAAACCTAAGCCGTAATGCTTTCGAAAATTATGATTTATGGGCACGAGAGTTTGAGACGGATTACGAAGATTTCCGGCTAACACTCAATCGCTGGCGTCTTGATCGCCAATTGCTCACATTAATGGAGCAGCAATTATCAAACTTTGACCGCGCAAACCCAAAACCTCTTTTTGGTAGAGGAGCACAAGGTAACATTCAACAAACTGTCATTAATCGATACACAGATGAAGTAACGCGGGCATTAAAATCTATTATCCGGAAACAAAAATCTAACAAGCCACCCATACCTATGCTGTCTGCATCTCAACGTTCCCCAGAACGAGGCCTTGCAATTTTCACTACATGGTTTAGCCCGCAGGATAATGCCCCTACCGACGAAGTAACAAAACCCCCACGCAGGACACAGGCAGTGGTGGAAGCAGAAACCATCCCTAGCCTATCAGTAATCACACCGCGCGATGCGGTCTTAAAAAATTTTCAGATTTTCTCTGATGTCTGGGCATTAGCGCTTGCATGGGATTACGCCAGTTATATATTGTTACTGGCATTTTTGTTCTTCCCCAGTGCAGAGAGAGCTGCGCAGTATAAAGATTAGTATATGTTACATACTAATTTAAAGGATGTATTGGCAACATTGATTCCGGATCAATACTTTCACCGTCTTTCCACAATTCAAGATGCAAATGCGGCCCCGTTGCCCGGCCAGATTCTCCCACCCGGGCGATTATTTGTCCTGCCACGACGCTATCCCCAACTTTTACGTCAAACGCACTCAGCTGGCCATAGCGTGTCACATATCCAGCGCCATGATCAATCTCAAGCAGATTACCATATCCCTTATAATCTGTAAGTACACGCAGCACTAATCCGGCACCAGGAGCAAGTATCTTCGTGCCTGTATCAGCAACAATGTCGATACCCTGATGAAACTGTAACTGCTTTGTAAACGGGTTTCTACGCTCTCCATAGCGCGAGCTAATTCTCCCCTTTAATGGTGTAACTGTAAAATTAATACCAGCATCACCTGACATAGCGTGTGCATAGTGCGAAGCAGAAAACTGTGCAAAGGTTAATGATAACGCAAACACCGATAACATGCACATACTCATTATTGCTACTGTGCTTATTGGTTTTGTGACATTTTTATTCGATCTCATTATTTCACTGATACGCATTTTAAATTGTCCTTTAGTCGTGTTTGAAAAAATGGTGGGAACACAATCTGTCGCTTTGACGGGGGTATTTCCTCCAATTTTACGCAAAGTAGTCAGCATTGTTTCAGCGTAAAGCTTATGGCTATCTGGGTTTTCCTTTACAAAAGCATCATCACAATCAAATTCCGATATCAAGCGGCATAATTTTGTCTGTTTGCGAATAAAAATATTAAACCAGAAAATTACATCAATCCATTCCAGCACCCAAAAGTATAACGGATCTCCACGTCTTTGATGTGCGCGTTCATGTTGAATAATCATTTCAATATGTGAATGAGAAAATTCTTCGAACAAAGCTTCAGGAAAAATAATTTTCCCTTGCATATTGACAAATGGCGAAACCAGCTCCGCGGTAATGTAAAGTGGGTGCCCGGCATCACTCACAAAAAATTTAGTGGACGCTTCTATTTTCTTGATCTGCCACCATCCCCTTACTAACCTCAACAATCCAAGACCAACGCCAAACCCATATATAATTAACATAACAATCAGAAAAATTACCCACGATTCATCAAATCCAAACTGCGCGAAAACAGTGATATCACCAGGTATTATATCTTCAATTAAATCTGTAAGAGGAGGAAAAACATTAGAGGCATTGTATTTGAAAGCGGGCATAAATTGCCTTAAGCTAACAACCAGTAAACCTGAAGCATATGGAATAACCATAAGCGTGAGGAATATTTTTTCCAGCCGGTCCTGGTGCGCGAAGGTGAAGCGCGTCGTGTTATTGAAAACATTTAA
>CAZGVP010000089.1:0-9523 GCA_964529135.1 uncultured Caulobacterales bacterium
ATAAGGGATGGAAGAACCTGATCGGGTTGCAATCCATCGGGAAGAAAGACCAGCTCTTCAAATTGTACATCGAGATTGCCGATCCCTGTATCGATGCTGTGAGTGCCTTCCCCGCTGCCCAGCGGTGTACCATCAGGAGTGGATGCCGTTGCTTCATAGTCTGCCCTGCCTTCACGGTAGGTCAGCCGGCCTTTCCCGATAACAGGATTGATCATGATGTTTTTAGTATCAGCCTGCGCAATGCGAACAGTATCAAGCATTGATGTCGCGACCATATCTGTGCCGATGATGGTTGCCTCAATGTCGCCTTGCGCACGCGATAAACGCAACCCCTCATTGAGAATAACGTCGCCGCCTTTATACGAGCCTTTGGTGGTCAGGGATTGCTCATCTACAGAGTATGTTCCGCTTATGTCTAATTCGGGAGGAATGCCTGTGACGTTAAGTTCTGCATGGTTGTATGAGACGGATTGTGCGGCTGCGTTGAAATTGTATTCAATATGTGGGCTATCGCTTAATGTAATAAAACCAAAAGACCCTTTATTCGGGCAGATCTTTACGGTGTTTGCGTTTACAATAAGGTTGTCATCAGGAATTAATAATTTAATCCGTTTGGTTGTTGGGCATGCGGATCTGGGCATTGCAATTTCAAGGGTTTTCTTTTGCTCAGAATATTCCAGATCAAGATAAGAGAGATACTGTAAGCCATCTATTGACATGTTACTGGTACGGATATTATCAAACTTTATAAGTCCAAAAGATTGGTTAAAAATTTCCTTTGTGTTTATCTCTCCACTAACGTTCTGTTCGATTTCCACTCCGGTAATTTTATACTCAGTACCATGAATAGCGATATCTTGTTTTGGGAGTAATACTTCCCCATTGAAAGAGTAAGTTTCACCTGGTTTTTTTTGCCCCATTGCAAAATTAATGCTTAAATTTAAAAGCCTGCTTTCAAGTGTGGCTCTGGTCGCTATTTCGATTGACTCGTTAGTGTATTCCAAAAATGAACCAGTCGGATTATTTTCTTGCACCTGATGTGATCTATAGCGATTGAATGATAGCTTATCTCCAGCATTGCTCGTAGCCTCAAATGATTTGTCTTTAGCAAAATAAAACACTACCCCTTCTTTGGATATTTCGCCGCGCAATGCACCTGTTATACTTAAGTTTTCTAGCGGTTTTGCACCAAGATAAGATTCTACGTTACGGGCCAATGTGGTCAACTGGTTTGGTGGCATATCACCCGTTGTTACCAGGGGGAATTTTGCTGACTGAACATCGAGCATGATGTTGCCAGTAAAGTCATCAAGACCATTTTGAATATAGCCGATCCATGAAGTTCCGGTTCCTGCCACAGCGATATTAACATTATTCACTGCATAGGCTGGTGTGGTGACATTGCCTTTGATGGCGGCGTTAAGGGCAGCATTGCCGTCTTGTTCGAGTGTCAGCGTTCCAAAAATATCTCCGCCGCTAATAATAATCCCGTTTGGCCCGGCGCGGTCAGCTTTTGCTTTAAAAGTAAATGCACCCCCCTTGGCAATCTCATAACCGCCGCTTAAATTGCCTGTAGCCATGCCCTCGGGTGTTTCAAGCTCAAACCTGATTGGGCGGATTTCTATATTTTCCAACGGCAAGGCGCTTGGGTCAAATGGCGTCGATTGGGAGCCATTTCCATTTGAGGTCGGCATACCTACAATTGTTATGGTGCCACTTTCACTCATTTTCAGGCGAGCATGGCCCGGTCCGATAACAACTTTTTCGACGCGGCGTGAGTTCCAAAGGGCCCGCCAGTTATAACTGACTTCCAAACCGTTGAGCTCAAGCCCGGGTTGGTTGGCAGGGCCAACCTTTAAATCCCGGACGACCAGTTTTTCGCCGGTAAGGGTTTCAACCTGGAAATCTGCATTTTCTATACCGGCACTGGCAAGTCCGCGCTCAATTATATATTCGGCAACAAGCCCCCGCCCAACCCAAATGCCCACCAGTGCGAGCACGAGTATTAACAATAGCCAGAATACAAGTCGAACGATCAATCCCATGATTTTTGCGCCCCATGACTTTTGTGCCTATTGGCCACCCCTTAAGCCTTGATATTAATGGTATAGAATTTGTTTGCGTTTGGCGACTCCCGATAAGAAGCCATTAAGGACCTGATTCTACGGTGATATCTCTTAACTGCCCTCAATTGTGTGAGCACTGAAATTTTATGCCAAGCTTGATTAGACTTTATAGCGATGTTTCCTTGCAAACTGGGATGTCGGCCTTGCTGGATCCAGCCCATGGCCATTATCTGCGACAGGTTATGCGCCGGGCAGAGGGGGATGAGATAGAAATCTTCAATGGGCGTGATGGGGCTTTTACGGCAAAAATTACTGCTCTAACTAAAAAATTAGCGCAGGTGGAAGTTGGGCCACAGAGCGCAAAGGCTGATAATGGTTGCAAACTTGTGCTCTGGTTTGCGCCGATCAAGCGAACGCCTTTGGAATTTATGGTTCAAAAAGCAACGGAGCTTGGGGTCAGTGTTTTTGCGCCTGTACGTAGTGATCGCACAATTGTGAAAGGCTACAATCAAGATCGGCTTGGAGCCATTATGATTGAAGCGTCTGAGCAATGTGAACGGGTTAGTATTCCCAGGTTTGAGATAGAAACGCCTTTGGTACAGCGGCTTAATAGCCTTGATTATCCGCTCTTGTTTGCGGATGAAGCTGGTGACGATCCCGGTGAGCGCTGGGGAGGGAGTGAAGGCCGGGCTAATCCTATGTTGAAGGTTCTTGATGGCTTTAAACCTGACTTGCAAGGAAAGATCGGTATTTTGATTGGTCCTGAAGGAGGGTTCACGTCAGAAGAGCGCTCAACACTTAGAGCGCATCATTTGGCATATCCTATTAGTCTTGGTTCTCGGATATTAAGGGCTGAAACTGCCGCCATAAGCGCCTTGTCTGTGTTGCAGGCAAAGATCGATTTCGCTGCTAGTGGGGCAAGTGAGTAGTGAAATTAACCTACATTTTTCGATTAAAACCTGTTTCAACTTTGACAATGTACTCCCATATTCCTTGACATGCGGCCCAGTATGGCGTTTGCCATTTTGGGCTATAGTCAATTAAAGTTGCGGGAGCATAAGACGTGACAACATCTGCCCCTCAGGAGAATTTACCTCCGGTTGAGAACCTATCCGAATTGACGGAATTTCTTGCCAGTGGTTCCAAGCCGAAAGCCCAATGGCGTATCGGTACTGAACATGAAAAATTCGTGTTTTGCCGTAAGTCGTTAAAACCGGTCGCTTATGAAGGTGAAACCGGTATTCGAGCCATTTTGGAGGCACTCTCTCAACATACCGGTTGGGAAATGATCCTTGAAGATGGTCATCCGATCGGTTTGAAAGGAAATGATGCGTCAGTTTCACTGGAGCCGGGCGGTCAGTTTGAATTATCTGGTGCACCGCTTGAAACGGTGCACCAAACTTGCGATGAGGTTCATACACATCTGGCTGCGGTTGAGGCTGTTGCTGATCCAATGGGTGTTGCGTTTATGGGGATGGGTCACACCCCCACATGGACGCGTGCTGAAATGCCGAAAATGCCTAAGGCGCGATACACAATCATGCGTGATTATATGCCCAAGGTTGGTTCCCTTGGCCTCGATATGATGCATCGTACGTGTACGGTGCAGGTAAATCTTGATTTTGCCAGTGAAGCCGACATGGTAGCAAAATTCAGAACATCATTGGCCTTACAACCTCTCGCGACAGCATTGTTTGCTAATTCTAGTCTCGTTGAAGGCAAGAATACGCGATACGCCTCATGGCGGGCTAATATCTGGACAGATACAGATCCTGACCGCACAGGAATGCTTGATTTTGTCTTTGAAGATGGCTTTGGGTTTGAGCGCTACCGCGATTACATGCTTGATGTCCCAATGTATTTTGTCAGAAGAGATAATAAATTTATCGATGCAGCGGGGCTTTCTTTTCGTGATTTTCTGGACGGTAACCTTTCTGTCCTGCAGGGTGATCGACCAACTATTGGTGATTGGGAAGATCATCTATCTACTGCATTTCCAGAAGTTCGTCTCAAAAAATTTCTCGAAATGCGTGGCGCGGATAGTGGCCCTTGGGCCCGTATATGTGCGTTACCGGCATTTTGGGTTGGAATTTTATATGATGATGTGGCGCTTGATGCTGCATGGCAACTAGTAAAAAACTGGACGCCTGATATGCGGGGAGCATTGAGATTGGATGCAGCAAAGCATGGCTTAAAAGCACAAATTGACGGGCGAAGCTTGCAAGAGCTTGCGTTGGAAGTGTTGAAGATATCCGAAGATGGTTTGAGGCGTCGCGGTGGCAAAGGTAAGGTTAGCGCAGATGAAACTGAATATCTGGAACCTTTGTGGGAAATAGCCAAAAGTGGTGAGACCATGGGTGAATACACAGTGCGCGTCTGGGAAGAGGAAATGAACCGTGATGCGCATCGTCTTTATACTGCAAGTGCCTATTAATGTGTGCGCGACAATCGCTTGATGTTTTTGGTGATGTGAGTCGACCATGTACTGAATTATCAGCCCAAGATTCAGCACTGGCTGTTGCACTCGACGCAATAAAAACACCGGTTATTCGCAAACGCAAAGGTGAATTTACTGGTCTTTTCCGTATTATCGTTGCGCAACAAGTTTCTGTTCCAAGTGCTGAAGCTATTTGGGAGCGATGTCGTGAGGGGGTTACTCCAATGAGCGCAAAACAGGTTTGCGTTTTGGGTGAGGATGAGTTGCGTAGATTAGGACTCACGCGTCAAAAAGCGCATTACATTTATTGTATTGCCGAAGCTATCCGCACACGACAATTTTCATTCAAAGGAATTCCAGCGCTCAGTAATGAGGCCGCCCGTGAGCATCTCACTCAACTCAAAGGCGTTGGCCCCTGGTCGGCGGGAATATATCTTTTATTTTGTGAAGGGCGTATTGATATTTGGCCTCCTGGTGACGTCGCGCTGGAACATGCTTATGGCAGGGCGGCAGGGTTTGCGAAAAAACCCACATCTGATGAACTCAATAAGATCGCAGAAAATTGGGCTCCATGGCGAGGGCTGGCAGCTCATATTTTGTGGACGTATTATGCGCATATTCGGGGTCGTAAACCGATTTAGGCGGGGATGTTTTAGGGCTAAGCTTAGTAATCGTGGAAGTTAAATGCATGTTGCTAAAATGCAACAAAAATCACTAAGCCCTGACGATCAAGAATCAGGTATATGGAATTATTGCCTTTCAGCTTATATTTGTCCCAAAGGAGATGTGGCTTCAGTAAGTTTATAATAGACAATTCTCACTATGCATTATGCTTCCGGCCTTTAAGTTTCAGGCATAGAGGTATGTTGGCACTAACCTGCTATTGCGGGAGGTGGGTGTGAGTAATTTACAAGATTCCACTGATGGGCCCCTCGATAACTATTCTGAAAACTCCCCGGTACTTCCGTCTTATAGCCCCCCAGATGCTTGTCCTGCCCTAGTGCTAAATGCTGACTTTCGCCCGCTGAGTTATTTTCCATTGTCTTTATGGTCATGGCAGGATGCACTTAAAGCTGTGTTCTTGGACCGTGTGGATGTTGTCGCGCAGTACCAAACCAAGGTACATAGCCCTTCTTTTGAGATGCGTCTTCCGTCAGTTGTATCGCTCAAAGCTTATGTCTCCCATTCGCGCACGCCGGCTTTTACAAGATTCAATGTGTTTTTGCGCGATAGTTTTCTATGCCAATATTGCGGCAATAATAACCGTGATCTTCTGACCTTCGATCATGTGATCCCGAGGTCAAAGGGCGGGCGTACATCCTGGACCAATATCGTCGCAGCGTGCAGTCCATGCAATATTAAAAAAGGTGGTCGTATGCCCAAGGATGCGCGGATGTTTCCCGCCAAAACCCCTGTGCGACCGACAGTGTATGAACTTAATGACCGTGGTCGTGCTTTCCCTCCAAACTATCTGCACGATAGCTGGCATGATTATCTCTATTGGGATTCGGAGTTGGAACCTTAGATGGCCATACAAGACTAGTCATACTTGTAAGTTTGAGGCATGAATCAGGCCAGTACATCAGCCAGTGAAAAAAATATGCCTCCACCAAAAATATCTATCGTCATTATAAATTACAATAGTGGTACACGGCTGGTTAAATGCCTTGAGCATTTGATGCGCCAAACCTTGCGTGACTTCGATGTCTGTGTTCTCGACAATGCGTCAACGGATGATTCCATGCTCGGCGTTGAAAATGTTGACTTGCCGGTGAAAATTATTCGTTCACCAGAAAATCTGGGTTTTGCTGCGGGCAATAATCAGGCTGTAAGAGAAGCGAAAGGCAAATGGCTTGCCTTTTTGAACCCTGATGCTTACCCGGAAACCGGCTGGTTGCAAAGCCTCATCACCGCTACTGAAAAATACCCGTGGGCAGAGGCATTCGGGTCAACTCAGATTGATGCGTTAAATCCTGAAAAATTAGATGGTATTGGTGATGTCTACCATGTGTTTGGGGTGCCATATCGCGGTGGTTTTGGGCAGTCTTCCGCGATTATACCATTAGATGGTGAATGCTTTTCGCCATGTGCTGCTGCAGCTCTTTACAAGCGAAAAGTATTTACCCGTCTTGGTGGATTTGATGAGCGTTATTTTTGTTATGGCGAGGATGTTGATCTTGGTTTTCGGTTACGCCTTGCTGGTGGTCGTGCGATACAAGTATCTAACGCTGTGGTCCATCATGAAGGCTCAGCAGTCTCTGGTCGCTATAGTGATTTCACGGTTTATCATGGTAACCGCAATCGTATCTGGGGCTGGTTCTTAAACATGCCGTTAGTGTTGTTAATTCCGCTACTACCATTTCATTTACTGGTGAATGCTTATTTGCTGGCTCGCTCTTTTTCGGTTGGCATTGGGAAACCTTTTTGGCGAGCCATGATAGATGGGTATGGTGGGCTTGGAATAATTTGGAAAGCTCGCAAAGAGCGTCAGCAAAACCGTATTGTTCGTATTAGTGATCTTGCTTATGCACTTACCTGGTCACCGATAAAGGTTTCTCGTCGCGCCAGCGACTTGAAACCAATATCGAAAGACTAAACTCGCGCGCGTTTTTTGTGGGCCCCCGCTCTAACTACTATTTTGCAAAAACACTATACGCGGTATCGCGGACAAGATTTTGTGCTTTTGATGGTTTGTCGTTAGGGCCTGGTTCACGTTGTGCAAGAACGAGATAAGCAAGATTATCTTTGCTACTAATGGCGAACACAGTGTCATAATATCCACCCCAGCCAAATTGTCCGGGAGCTGCGTATGGATGAGACAACCCTGGCTCTGTTATCACCCAACCAGCAAGACCAAAACTCACGCCTTGTTGTAGCCAATCTGCAGGCCGGTTTTCAGCGGCCACATGGCTTGTTGTCATTAACTCGATTGTTTCAGGATTGAGAAACCGAACGCCATTAAGGCTTCCTTTGTTCAGTAGCATTTGCAGGAAATTCATATAATCGCTAGCTGTTGAGACAAGTCCGCCGCCGCCGGAATACCAGCCAGCGCCATCTTTGTTCGGGTTTCGATTGAGACCACCCCCATCAAAGGGGATCATATTCCCTGCCTCGTTATGAGTGTAAACAGTGACAAGATTATCAAAATCAGTTTCATCAAATAAAAATTCTGTATTATTCATCTTCAGTGGTGATAGAATTCTCTCATTCATAAAAATTTCGAGGGTTTGTCCGGAAACTATTTCTATCACACGTCCAAGAACATCCGTACCATAACTATATTGCCATTGCCCGCCAGGCTGGCGATAGAGAGGCAAAGTTGCCAGATGATCGATGCGTGAGGCAAGATCACCTTCTCGCATATATAAATGGTTGTTGAGGTAAATTTCCCCAAGGTTAGTTTGAAAATCGAAAAGATACCCAAGTCCCGCTGTGTGTGTCAGAAGGTGGCGAATGGTGATTGGTTCAGTGAGGGGAATCGTCGGGATTAAACCATCATCACCGTTGGTATATGACGTGGCAACGCGGGTGCTTGAAAATGCAGGAATGTAATCTGTAACCGGGTCATCGAGCGTTAATTTTCCTTCTTCCATCAACATTAAGATGGCGACACTGGTAATCGGCTTGGTCATGCTGGCAATTCTAAAGCGTGTGCCTATTGCCATGGGAGTGTTTTTTGCGCGATCAGCCAGACCGATAGCCGTGGTGTGTTTTATAATACCATCTTGCATGATCATGGTCACAAAACCTGACCTGATGTTATTGTCGACTTCATCCTGTAGCGCTGAGGTCATTGATGCTAGCGCAGTTTGCACTTTATCGCTTCCCTCAACAACAACCTTTTCTTCAATAACTGGCGCCGGTATGGCGTCGGTAGCTGTTGGTTCGCTGCATGCTGTAACGAGCAGGCATGTAGATAGTGAAATGAAAAATAGCGTCAGGGAAGCATACAATTTCATAATCATCCTCATTGATGGTTTTTGTATTACCCTAACCGATTTTTCTGAGGATGCACGTTTCAATTACACAAAGTGTATACATATAGAATGTAATTAGTTTTGATATTGATACTTGTAGATCCCGATCTGTGTATCGCCATAAAGTCGGTGATCAATTTGATTAAAACATGTTGCTTGCGCAGGATGTTCATCTTTTGCCTGTTCAATAATAATATGGGCATCAACGCCAAGCCATTCACCTTGATGGAGACTATTCAACGCTAATGGCGCGAGGTTTTTTCTGTAGGGGGGGTCCATAAAAGCAAGAGTGAACGGCCCGCCTATGCTGGCCGGGATTTTGCCAAGGCTTGTGGCAGAGCGGCGATGAATGCGGGTATGCCCGAACAGGTGTAGGGCTTCAATATTATCGCGAATGGCGGCGCGTGCGTGCGCATCTTCCTCTACGAAAAGGCAATTTTCGGCGCCCCAGGAAATTGCTTCGAGGCCAAGGGCTCCTGATCCTGCAAATAGATCGATTGTTTTTGCCCCCTCGAGCTCGATCATCTTGTGGTGCGCAAGAATATTAAACAGTGCCTCGCGGGTACGATCTGTGGTTGGCCGCGAGATGTCTCCCTTTGGCGCTGTGATGCGTCTACCGCTGAATTTCCCACCTGTTATACGCATTCTTTAATCCTTATTGGGGGTATCTGTCATTTCCGCCGTTAGCCAATTTCCAAATTTTACGATTTTGGCCTGTGTTGCTTCTTTCGCAATATTCTGCGCAATGGTTGCAAGGGTTACTGATTTTAACGAGTCACGAAAAGCGATCTCTGCTGTGTGAAAAGACGATGCAATCGGGCAGGGAATTTGGCAATCAACCGGCTTGTTGCGGCAAGGGCCTTGCTGTCTGATTTCGGTGCATCGAAACGCCGGGGTCTCTCCCTCAATGGCGGCGGTAATATTCCATAGGTTGATATCTGTTGGTTTTTTGGCAAGACGATAACCACCATGAGCGCCACGATTTGATGTAATCAAGCCGGCTTTACTCAAGGCTTGTAATTGCTTTGCCATATAAGCAGGGG
>CAZGVP010000090.1:0-9461 GCA_964529135.1 uncultured Caulobacterales bacterium
CTGCCGCCAGCGTTCGTCCTGAGCCAGGATCAAACTCTCAAGTTTGAGTGTTTGATATGACCAGATTTCTGACGTTTTTTTGTTCGAACATTACTGTTTTCCCAACCCTTGCGAGTTGAGATTAAGTATGTCTGTCGCAAAACCAAAACCCCGTTATACTTATTAAGAATAAACGAAGTTGTATTTTGGTTTTACTATCAAGAAACGTCAGAGTCGGTCATTCAAAGGATGAACAATTTGCCCACTTGGGACAAAGAGTTCCGCCAGGACACCGCCACCCACGTTTCTCTTCCTCAATATTCAATTTTCAAAGAGCCACTCCCCTCACCAAAAATGGTGCGAAAAGCTATCAACCGAATTTGAATTCAGTCGACAAAAAACCGACACTACCCGAAGCCGCAGCAGACTTGATATTTCGTCTGCGACGGCCGCAAGGACCGCGTCGGTGAAGCGGGGAGATACGCATCTCATACGCTTCTGTCAACGACTGTTTTGCTTTTTTTTGAATAAATTTTAAACCTTTGCAAAAAGGTTCTAAATTTTCAAAATCTGGCGCAAGAAAAATACCTGATTGCGTTGAAAATGGCCCAAAGTAACCACACACCTGAACGTTTAAACACGTTCACACAACCGAATAAATCACTCATAATCGCTGAGAACCCCTGACTATACAGGTGTTTGCGAAATATCAAGCAGAATTTTTCAACTTTTCGGTTTAAATTCAGGTTTTTTCAGCCGTTAAGGTTAACGCAGCCTTAATTCCTTTGTGCCACCATCTAAAAATCACCCGCCTAAGGCCAGAATGGCCGAAATTCAGGAGAATTTGGCATGATTGAACGGGCATTGATCACAGCAGCTATCGTCGTTGTCATCATAGGCGCATTAGGAAAAATTGGCGAGCAGGCCAATTCTTTCTTCGGCAAGGTGAATTGCGCATTTGAGGGGCAGACTGAATGCGCAGCCAAGGGCGGTGAACAAACCGACGAAGAAAACGAAAATACCAAATCACGTCGTAATAAAAGCAATGATCAGCGTTTCTGATCAACAGGTAACAAAATCATGCCGATATCTGCGGATAGCCCTGCATATACGCCGCCGCCCGGCATTGGGCTCGCTCTTGGTGGCGGTGTTGCCCGTGGATGGGCCCACATTGGTGCACTGCAACGATTAGAAGAATTAGGCATCAAACCCGATATTGTATGCGGAACATCGGTGGGCGCACTTGTCGGTGGGTTCTGGCTGGCTGGTCGTTTGGGTGCACTGGAAACGTGGACTAGAGGTCTCAACAAGCGCCGAATGCTGAGCTATCTTGACATTGCCCTAAATGGCTCTGGCCTAATCGGCGGAAAACGCCTCGAGAATACACTGACAAAATACCTTCCTGATATTCTGATAGAAGATTTACCGTCCCGTTTCCTTGCGGTTACCACTGAACTTATTACAGGACATGAAATTTGGCTGCGAAAAGGCCATTTAAACGAGGCAATACGTGCAGCTTATGCCTTACCCGGCATCTTCCCACCAAATCAAATTGATGGACGATGGTTAATCGATGGTGCCCTCGTAAATCCACTGCCAATATCTGCATGCCGCGCCATGGGCGCACGCCTTGTGATAGCAGTAGGACTGCATGCGGAGGTATTTAGCCATCAACAACAAGAGCGCATGAACAAATACCGCACTTCAGATAAACAAAGAGACGTTAACAACATATCATCCAAACCCGAAAAAAAGAAAAACTCCCTGCCCCGCTTGCCCGGTGGGTTTGCGCGAAACGTTATTTTCAACCGCGTCACCTCCTCAGCTAACGAGCAAACACCAGGCCTTGGTGAAGTGATGTTTTCTTCTTTTAACATCATCATGGATCGCACGACCCGAGCACGGTTAGCGGCTGACCCTCCAGACATAATGATCACGCCAAAGGTTAGTCATGTTCCATTGTTTGGCTTTGATGAAGCCGATGAGCTAATAAAGCTTGGCCGCGAAGCGGTTGACCAGCAGGCTGACGAAATTTTTCGCGCAATCAAATTTTTATACTGACCCTGATCATATTTTTTCAAGAAAATGTAAAAGTAAAAATTTAACCAAAAGTCATGATTAACAATTCTATAATTGGTAAACAGACTATAAACACGATATTAAAATATCCATTTTTTCCATTTTTTCTGGCCCAGATTGGAACGATTTAAACGGAAATTTACCGAATACCCCATACAACAATCAAAATCGCCGAATTGTAAGGATGAATCTTCCATGGCCAAGACTGTTTTGATTGTTGATGACGACCCAACCCAACGCCGTATTATGCAAGCCGTCTGCGAAAAAGCCGGATATCCAGTATTACAGGCAGAAAGCGGTGAAGACGCACTTTCCTTGTTACAAAGCCAGCAAGGGCAAGATGTAGGCCTTGTTATGCTTGATTTACGCATGCCAG
Organism: uncultured Caulobacterales bacterium; assembly: GCA_964529135.1. GTDB lineage: Bacteria > Pseudomonadota > Alphaproteobacteria > Caulobacterales > Parvularculaceae > CALLPQ01. The sequence goes on from CAZGVP010000090.1 coordinate 2,435, forward strand.
GGATTGGCGGCATGGAAACGTTAAAACGCGCCAAGGTATTCCGTGAAGATTTACCTGTAATCGTATTAACGGCTCAAGGTGGAATCGACACTGTCGTTGAAGCAATGCAAGGCGGATCAGCAGATTTCTTTGTTAAACCTGTATCCCCAGAACGGATAATTGTTTCTATAAACAATGCCTTGAACATCTCGACACTAAAAGGTGAAGTCTCTCGCCTCAAAAGGAAAAATGATGGCCAGATGGGTTTTTCAGACCTTATCGGCGCAAGCTCCAGCCTTGCTCATGTTATTCGTTTAGGAGAACGCGCTGCAGCATCAACAATCCCTATACTGATTACAGGAGAATCAGGAGTCGGTAAAGAGATGATAGCACGCGCCATTCAAGGATCATCTGATCGTTCAGGCAAACCGTTTATAACGGTAAATTGTGGTGCTATTCCTGAAAACTTAGTTGAAAGCATACTTTTCGGACACGAAAAAGGCTCCTTTACCGGTGCTAACGCCAAACATATTGGTAAATTCCAGGAAGCAAATGGCGGAACACTTTTTCTTGATGAAGTGGGAGAACTTCCAGCCGATATGCAGGTCAAGTTACTGCGCGCTTTACAAGAAGGTGAAGTCGATCCCGTCGGCTCAAAACGCCCTGTCAAAGTAGATGTCCGTGTTATTTCAGCGACAAACCGTACGCTTACAGATGAAGTACAACAAGGTAACTTCCGCGAAGATTTATTCTATCGCCTCAACGTTTTTCCAATTGAAGTACCACCATTGCGAGACCGCCCAGAAGATGTGCCGGCTCTGATTGAGCACTTTATTCAACGCTATAACGCAGAAGAACGTCGTGATGTTCGCGGTGCCCAGCATGAAGTACTGGAAGTTTTGAAAACTCAGGCATGGCCCGGTAATGTTCGCCAGCTAGAGAACACTATTTTTCGAGCTGTTGTGCTGGCCGAAGGCGCTTATCTGACAGCCGAAGACTTCCCTACTCTTTCTGGTCAATTCGAGGAAGCTGGGATTGTATCCGGCCCGCCTGTACTGTTTGATGAATCGCAAGGCCTAGATTCTGAAAATTCAAATGAGATTCCAACAGGCCTGAGCTTCCGTAATGCAGGCATTGCTGATGATGATCCTATACATCTTTATGATCGTGAAGGGCATTTACGCACTTTAGTCGACATTGAATCCGATGTGATTCGCCTTGCAATCGATACTTATGATGGCCGTATGTCAGAAATTGCCCGCCGCCTGGGCATGGGACGATCTACATTATACCGTAAAATCCGCGAGTATGACATTGAAGTGAAGCGCGCAAGTTAAATTCTCCCGCGTGATTCTAACCCATCACGCGGCCACGCCTCCCTCTTCAGCCTTACCAAGGTCGAAGACGGGGAGCTTTAACATTACGATCAATGATCGAATTTCGAGTCTTGCTGTGAGATGGCTCATTGTTTTCAGCTTAATCGGTGAATTTTCGCCACCAAGGTCCAGTAATGTCAGGCCACTTGGAAATAATTCCCTGAAAATGACCCGCTCACCAAACCCTCTCGCGATACGAAATCCGATTCGTTCCGCTAAATCATCGAGACGATTACCAACTTCTTTTTGATTCTTCGCTTTTGTAGGCGATAAGCGGTTTCTCATTACCACCCAATCCACACCCTGCTGCACGCCTGAAAGCGCACGTTGCTTGCGTGCCTCCCATACAACCTCGCTATAAACACTGGGCTGTTCGACTTTTCTGGTTTTCGGATCGATACTGGCCAGCAAATCGAAATCAACAAAACTATCATTCATGGGAGTGAGGATTGTATCGGCATGCATATGAGCAAGTCTCGCCAAATGCGTATTGGCACCGGGACAGTCAATAACCACAAAATGACAATGCGTTAAAGAACCGAGAGCGGATTGAAAGGCTTGCGTTTCCAGCTCCTTTGATCGGTTTCGACTATCATCTGCTGATGGACGCACCTCACATATTTCCGGAAATCCTAATGTCATCCCGGAATGATGGGCAAAGGCTTTCCGGTTATTGAAGTAACGAGTTAGGCTTTGCTGGCGATGGTCAAGATCTATGGCACCCACTCGGTACCCACTCTTCAGTAACGCAACAATAATATGCATTGCTGCTGTGGACTTACCCGAGCCGCCCTTTTCATTGCCTAGCACGATGATGTGCGTTTCCATTATATTCGCCCTTTTATTGCAGCAATCTGTAAAAGCACTGTTGCATTATCAACTCTTGTCTTCATACCGATTCTTGCACGATTTTTGCTTCTATCCCTGCTAGCTGCAGGCTCAGATGAATAATCGTTAATTGTTATGGTAAATTGGTACGATTCTCTTTCAAAAGCATATCGCTCTTTTTTCAGAGAGCTACCTCCTATAATTAGGCAAAAGCACTGTGTTACTCTGGCTTGTCTTTATACAATACTGGCTGCACCGATCGCCCATGCTGGAATTACAATCGCCCCCTTACGCGGCATTGTCAGTCAGGACCACCAACAACTTACTTTTACGATTTCTAATCCATCCCAACGGTTAATGGATGCAAGGATATCTCTCATTGATCTACAGGCAACAGAAGAAGGGTATGAAACCCCTACCATTTCCGCCCGCCGTAAGATCAGCGCTGCACCATGGCTAACAGTATCACCTGTAACTTTCTCCCTGGAACCTGGCTCTCGCCAAGAAGTGCTTGTCACCCTTCGCAAAGATATCGCCATACCTAACCGGGAAAAACGCTCGCATCTTTATGTTGAGACTGGCCCAAGCCGCGCCAAAATCCATCGAATCAGTACGATGGGCGAGAGTACAGGCTTAGGGTTGGATGCCAGGTTGGCGATTTCTGTTCCAATTATTCTGCGCGGTAACAATATCCAAAGACAATCAGGCAATGTACGTTTCAACAACACAAAACTCGTCAGAGACAAAGCCGGATTGATTGAACTGGAAACAACTCTAATGGCAACAGATCTACCCATATCATTAAATGGGACCATTTCAATCGAACATAAACCCAACACGCCTGTTAAAGAGGAGTTGATTTTCGCTCCTATCAAGAACGTGCCTCTTTACACTGATGTGAAGAAGAGAAAAATCTCGATACCTCTCAATAGCGCCACCTTGAAAAAAGCTACTATCACACTCACTTATACCGATACAGATGAGTTTCAGGGTCTAAAGCTCGCCAGTAAAACATTCGAAATTGGTGGATGAAGCATTAGCTACTCCACCAATGCCGGAACATTATTTCCACCTTCACCATCACGATCACTAGAACGCTTTGATGTCACCTCATCGGGAACGAAAGAAAAAGATAATTTCTCTTTGTCTTTTAGGTCTACACTGACTTGGACAACGCCACCATTTTTCAAAGCGCCGAACAATATTTCATCGGCAATCGGTTTTTTCACGTGTTCTTGAATGATGCGCGCAAGTGGCCTTGCTCCCATCTCATCATCAAAACCACGCACAGCAAGCCATGCCGTCGCTTCTGCATCAAGATCGAATGAAATATTGCGATCTGCAAGTTGCGCTTCCAATTGCAGGATAAATTTCTCAACGATTTTATCAATAATGGCAGGGGACAAGCCAGCAAACTGAATAATCGCATCAAGCCGGTTTCGAAACTCTGGCGTGAACAAACGTTTGATCGCCGCGCCAGTTTCATCAGTCTTCTTGCCTGCTCCAAAGCCAATAGCAAACTTCGCTGCGTCTGAAGCACCAGCATTGGTGGTCATAATCACGATCACATTGCGAAAATCGACCTTGCGCCCATTGGTATCTGTGAGAGCACCATTATCCATAACCTGAAGAAGTATATTAAAAATCTCAGGATGAGCTTTTTCTATTTCATCGAGCAGCAACACCGCGTGTGGGTTTTGATCAACTGCATCAGTTAATAATCCACCTTGATCAAATCCAACATACCCAGGAGGCGCACCAATTAACCGTGAAACGGTATGGCGTTCCATATATTCAGACATATCAAAGCGTAAAAGTTCAACGCCCAGTGCAAACCCTAATTGTTTAGCGACCTCGGTTTTACCTACCCCGGTGGGCCCAGCAAACAAATAACTACCAATAGGCTTGTTTGGCTCGCGCAAACCCGCGCGCGCCAGCTTAATTGCCGCCGCTAATTGCTCGATGGCTTCGTCTTGCCCATAAACAACACGCCGTAGATCTTCAGGCAAGGAACGAAGACGCTCTGTATCTGATGTGGACACTGATTTGGGTGGTATCCTTGCCATTTTAGAAATGACTTCCTCTACCTCTTCTTCATCGATGATATTTTTGCGCTGATCCTCCGGGAATAATCGTTGGCGCGCTCCAGCCTCATCAATCACATCAATGGCTTTGTCGGGTAGCTTTCTGTCAGCCATATATTTTGCCGATAAATCTACAGCAGATTTCAATGCTGCATCCGTATAAGTAACATTGTGATGTTCCTCAAAATGGGATTTTAAACCAATCAAGATCTTCAATGTATCCGGCACACTTGGCTCAACCACGTCAACTTTTTGGAAACGACGAGCAAGGGCACGATCTTTTTCGAAATGTTGACGAAATTCTTTATATGTCGTTGATCCCATGCAGCGTAAAGCCCCTGATTGCAATGCCGGCTTTAAAAGATTTGAAGCATCCATTGCACCGCCTGATGTGGCGCCCGCGCCGATGACCGTATGAATCTCATCAATAAAGAGAACAGCATCTTCATGTTCTTCCAGTGCGCTCAGCACAGCTTTGATACGTTCTTCAAAATCACCACGATAACGTGTCCCAGCCAGCAATGTTCCCATATCGAGAGAATAGATGGTCGCTCCCGCGAGCACCTCGGGTACTTCCTCGTCTACAATTTTTAACGCAAGCCCTTCAGCGATAGCTGTTTTACCAACGCCCGGATCACCCACCAGGAGTGGGTTATTTTTACGACGACGACACAAAATCTGAATGGAACGCTCAACTTCAGATTCGCGCCCGATCAGCGGATCGATTTTACCCTTCCGGGCTTTTTCATTGAGGTCCACACAATAAGCCGAAAGTGCATCCTCTGTTTTTGCACCCTCACCTTCCTCGGCGCCAGCGCGCTGGCGACCTGGGCCCTGCTCGCCGGGGCGTTTTGCCAAACCGTGGGATATATAGTTTACCGCATCGAACCGGGTCATGTCCTGTTTTTGGAGGAAATGGGCTGCATTTGATTCACGCTCAGCAAACATTGCTACCAGAACATTTGCGCCTGTTACCTCTTCACGGCCGGATGACTGCACATGAATCACGGCACGCTGGATCACACGCTGAAAACTGGCGGTTGGTTTTGCCTGATCATCATCGTCTTCTTCCATACGAAGATTAGCCAGTTTGTTCTCGATAAACTCGTAAAGATCACGGCGTAAAAGATCGATATCAACGTTACAGGCACGCATCACGGCAGCAGCGTCGCGATCATCCGCAAGCGCAAGAAGAAGGTGCTCTAAGGTTGCCACCTCGTGTCGATATTCATTGGCGATTTCAATCGCCCTATGGAGTGCCTCGTCTAGGCTCCGGCTAAAAGATGCCATTAATACTACCTGACCTTATTTTCACTTTACCAATTACCGCCCAAATGGGCGTTCCTTGTTAATATAGTTATTCCTTTTCCATTGTGCACTGCAGGGGATGTTGATTGCGTCTCGCAAGCTCCATCACCTGTGCAACTTTGGTCTCGGCAACCTCATATGTGTAGACACCGCAAATACCGACATCATTTTGGTGAACATGCAGCATAATGCGGAATGCTTCTTCCGTATTTTTCTTGAAGATAGCCTGAAGCAACCACACCACAAACTCTTGAGGTGTGAAGTCATCATTCAAAAGCAACACTTTGTACATTGAAGGTTTTTTGGTCTTGGGTTCGGTTTTGGAAATAACGCCAACACCAAGGCCGCTTTCGTCTTCATTATCTTCCTCGTTCGCCATCTCAACCTTCAACATGCTTTTTACTGCAAAAAATCGTCCTGTTCACATCGATTATGAGTATGGAACCGTTCTAGCGCCACATCTACACCTCAAACTATATACTCCAAATATATTTAGAAGACGCAAATTCCTGATTTTTCCTGAGAATTTTATCACAATTAGCCCTCAAAAAGTGATGGCCAACAACAAAAGGCCCGCCCCTATAGGGACGGACCATCTGTACGCTTACGCAACTGGGTGGCCCTGCCGGGCCGATACAAACCTGATTAATTCGCTATGGACGGAAAGATTGAACTTTTTCTACGAATTGGTTGTAGCTATCAGTCAGAGGCTCAGTAGCTTCTTTGCTAGTGGAAACAAACATTTCCGTCATTTTGTTAAACTGTGCCATGTTCTTTTCGAATGAAGAACGAAAGAACTCAGTATTCACTTCCAAAGCTTCCTGCGGGCTCTTGCACTGAACCAAAGTCTGAACAGCTTTCACGCTTTCATCAAAGCTATCTTTTGCAAAGGTAGCTTGCTCAGTAGAGAATTGCTCCATAGTCGCAGCAACTTTATTGCCTGCACCAGCGAGTGCTTCCATTGAGTCTTTTTGGAATTCTGAAACTTGCTCGAAGCCCTTATTTACTTTTTCGAAACCATCTTTGAATGAATCTGTATTGATGCCAGAAAACGCTTCAAAACCAGTATTTTTAGTCGTTGCTTTTTTTGCTGCAGCCATGTTCATCTCCCATGATGCTTAAGGACGTAAGATCTTTTACAAGATTAGGCTCTTGTGCAACGCAACATATACATTGCTAAACATAAGTCAAGCATTTTTTGTGCGTTGCACAAAATTATAAAATTAAATTTTTATAAAGAATTTACAATGCCTTACATGGATTACATCAAGATACCACGGCATAAAAATCATGCAACATTCCATATTTTATGACACCTGCGAAGTAACAAAAAAGAATCAGACACATCTCTATTTACTTTTCTCCTATGGCCCACCGGTCGCATAGGCAAAGCAGTTTAACAGTGACATTGTACTTTTTGTATTTATCAGTGAAATTTCATTCACTCATCAC
>CAZGVP010000091.1:0-9444 GCA_964529135.1 uncultured Caulobacterales bacterium
CTGTGGCCATATAAAGGTAATATTGAATGTTGAGGCTAATATAGATGACTCTCATTTCATGTGTGGTCAAAAAGGTTTTTGATATTGGGTCATTCCCATTGCCAATGAACGTCAACTGGTTGCCCGGTAAAATTAAAATAAGCGCAAAAAGGAATGGTAGGCCATGCAATGCATCGCGCGCGGTAATACGCATATCGGAAAAACATGTTGCTGCAATAAATCCAACGAAAAACGGCATTTGTAAAAAAACTATAATAAACCTGAGCGCATCAAGCCAAGAACCTGCTAAATACGTACTGGCGATCATCCACCCGGAAACGTCGATGGCTAAAAGGGTCAGGAATCCTGCAAAGAGACGATTTGAAAATTGTCGCTCGGATTTTGCCATAAAAAGGAAAATCGCGAGGATTAGGCAAATAAAGCTGATCAACACCGATATTGTACTTAAAAAACCCGGATTCATCATTTTTGGATCATCCAATCTGCCCAATGAAGGGGTTTAGCTGACATGATGCGCCTTTGACTGCTTTTTATCTCACCTTGGGTTGCTTGTAACATGGGAGTAAAATGTGAGGATAGATAGTAAGATACGGGCCCACATTTTATCATCGATCTTGCGACGTCAAACACGGCCAGCCTTGCCCTTCTGTGGCCGCCCCGCTAACCAGAGCTCATGTGGAAAGCTTCTGTTTTGACCCTATATCCCGATCTGTTTCCCGGGCCACTTGGCGCGTCTGTTTTAGGCCGTGCTCAAGCTGACGGCCTATGGGGGCTTGATACAGTTAATATTCGTGATTTTTCGGATAATCATTATGGCTCTGTCGATGATACACCCTCTGGCGGCGGGGCCGGGCTTGTGATGCGGGCGGATATTTTGGCCAATGCCCTTGATAGCGTGGATCGAGCGGAGCGGCCTGTTTTCTATCTTTCACCGCGTGGCAAGCCGTTGAATCAGGCTCGTGCAGCAAGTCTGTCTCAAGGCTCCGGCATTATTGCTTTATGTGGGCGTTTTGAAGGGGTGGACCAGCGGCTTCTGGAGGCTCGCGATGTTGAGGAGATATCGATAGGGGATTTTGTGTTGGCTGGTGGTGAAATTGCTGCTATGGCCATGATAGAGGCTTGCGTTCGGCTCATTCCCGGCGTATTAGGCTCCGCTCAATCTTTGGGTGAGGAGAGTTTTGAGAGTGATCTGCTGGAGTACCCTCATTATACCCGCCCACAAGAGTTTGAAGGACGACCCATTCCGGATGTCTTAACCTCCGGTAACCATAAAAAGATCGCCGAATGGCGACGTGAAAAAGCGATAGAAATAACGCGGACGCGACGACCGGACCTTTATCAAAGGTATTCCTCTAAACGGTCCAATCCGACGCAGAACAAGACCTGATAACAAGGAACGCGACTGATGAATATTATCCAACAGCTCGAAAAAGAGCATATTGAAGAATTGAATAAACAAGTGCCGGAGTTTGCCGCTGGTGACACTGTGCGTGTGAACGTAAAAGTGCGCGAGGGAGAGCGCGAACGGATTCAGGCCTTTGAAGGTGTCTGCATTGCCCGTAATGGTGGTGGTTTGCAGCAAAGTTTTACGGTCCGCAAAATTTCCTTTGGCGAAGGGGTTGAGCGAGTTTTTCCGGTTTATTCTCCGCTGGTCGACAGCATCGACGTTGTGCGCCGCGGTAAAGTTCGTCGCGCAAAACTCTATTATCTGCGTGAGCGTCGCGGAAAATCAGCGCGTATCAAAGAAAAAGTAGAGCGCCGTACAAAGTAGACACATTGCGCTGCTGGTCTCGGTCGATACATCAAACTGCACAATACTGAAAAAAGTCCGCCGCTTTGGCGGGCTTTTTTGTTGAACGCCTGTGTAACAAACCTGTGATCTTCCTGGAAGATTGATGGATCTACTTTATGTTTCACAAATCACTATCAAGTGTGCCCGATAGCATTCTCGTTAGCGGTCTGTGACCGGCTGCTATCCTTATGTGAATTCTAGGGATTGTATTGTTACTTAATTTTATAAGTATTTCGAATTAGTTTGTCTGAGCTTTATGGCTGTTCAGGTAAAATTTTAGCCATGAGGGGAAATAACAAATTTAATCTGCGTAAGGATGACATGAGCAACAATAAGAAATTAATATCTGTAGCATTGGCAACTGTAGCGATTTTCTTGCCAAGCGATGCACTCGCTGGTGCATGGACAGCAAAAAAGGGTGCGCTTTATACTAAAGCGGCTGTAAATTATTTTTCCACTACAGAACGCTTTGGCGATGATGATTTAGAGGGCTTTGAGCGCTTTCGGGACGTTAATGCTTCATACTATTTAGAATATGGGATTGAGGATAATCTTACCTTTTTTGCCTCTACGGCGGTCAAAGACCTCCGTAATACAGCGAATGGGGTAAGCACTGATAATTTTGGTGTCGGTGATGTGGATTTAGGGCTTCGCTATAATTTTATAAACGAGCCATTCGTCTTTTCTGTGCAAGGCTTGTTTAAAGCGCCTTTCTTATATGATGAAGAAGCGGATCTTCCTCTTGGGAATGGTCAAATCGATCTTGAGGGCCGGGCGTTAATCGGGAAGTCTCTTGGAAAACTTGGGTATTTTGGGCTCGAGGCTGGGTATCGTTTTCGTGCTGATGCACCGGTCGATGAATTCCGTTATCTTGTGGAATATGGATTTGATTTAAGCGATGCCACCTATTTTCGTACCAAATTAGATGGAACTCTTGGTCTTGGGAATGCTGATACCATTCTTGATGTAGCAAATTCTGCTAATCCGAGTCTCCCTCTTGCTTTTGATTTGGGCAAGCTTGAATATACGCTGGGATATAAATTCAGTAAACGTTGGGCTGCTGAAGTTACGGGTACCACTAATGTTTATGGTGACAATACGCTCCGCGGAACTAATGTTCAATTTGCGATCGTTGGACAGTTTTAGTATTTGAATCGGGAGGCTTGAGTTCATGAGTGTTTTGGCCACCACTATTTTGATAGTCCATTATTTGTTGGTGGGTATTTTGTGTTTGTATGGTGCACACAGAATATATCATACATATTTGGCAAAACGTCATATAGTATCACAATCCCCAACTGTTATGGTTGGGGAATTTCCATTTGTTACGGTGCAAGCCCCGATATTCAATGAACAGTTTGTTGTTGAACGTTTAATTGATGCCTTGGTGGAAATCGATTACCCACGCGATAAATTGCAAATTCAAGTACTCGATGATTCCACAGATGAAACTGTAGAACTTGCCGCTGAGCGTGTCTCAGTTCATCGTAAGGCTGGCATTAATATTGTTCATATTCATCGTACGAACAGGCAAGGCTTTAAGGCTGGCGCATTAGAGGAAGCATTATCCAGCGCTGAGGGCGAATTAATAGCAATATTTGATGCAGATTTTTTGCCGCCCTCAGATTTTCTTAAAAATGTTGTGCCTCATTTCTCGTCTTCTGAGATCGGGATGGTGCAAACGCGGTGGCAACATCTTAACAGAGATCACAACCTTCTGACACGTGTGCAATCAATAATGTTGGATGCGCATTTTGGTATTGAACAGGTAGCAAGATCCCAAACAGGTGCCTTTTTTAATTTTAATGGCACAGCAGGCATTTGGCGCAAGGAAACTATTATTGATGCTGGTGGTTGGCGCGCAGATACTCTGACAGAGGATCTCGATCTTAGTTATCGCGCTCAATTAAAAAACTGGCAATTTTTATATCTGCATGAAGTTGGTTGCCCAAGTGAATTACCCGTTGAAATGGCAGCTTTTAAAACCCAGCAGCACCGCTGGGCGAAAGGGGCTATCGAGGTGATGAAACGGGTACTGAGGACTGTATGGAAGAGTCCGGTAGGTATGCATACAAAAATTGAAGCGACATTTCATCTGACTGGTAATTTTTCCTATATGTTGATGTTTGTTGATAGTTTGTTTTTCCTTTTGCCTGCAATCCATATTCGAGAGCAAGCGGCATGGCATTTTCTGGCATGGGTTGATATTCCGTTATTTTTCTTTGCCAGTTTGAGCCATGCGTGGTTTTTCTTGTACAGCCAAAAAATTCTCTATGGAAAAATGGTGCATGGTATAAGTATCTTACCTGTGCTTCTGGCGACGTCGATTGGTATTGGTATCAATAATGGTAGAGCCGTAATGGAAGCCTTAGCGGGTCACGTTACTGAGTTTGTTCGCACACCAAAAACCGGGGATACAGCCCAAAGAAAATTTAGAGCATATTCTCAAGGACGTGCGCGTTATACTGCCGTTAGTGCGCTTTGGGCGGATTGGCTGGAGATCATTCTGGCTTGTGTTTACTTTGCCTATCTTGTGTGGGCTGTTTCTAGAGAGTATTGGATCGTGGCTCCTTTTCTCGCCCTTTTTTGTATAGGGTTCTTTTTTACAGGTTCGCAAAGTTTGATAGTGCGGTTACAAAAATGGCGAAGAGCTTAAACAATATTGCTATTGGTTCTTCTGTCGGGCGCGAGATGGTTGCTGGGTTATTTTTTCTGGCCATCATTGCACTGTTTTATGTCATTCCCAATGTAAAGCCCATCGGTACCGGAACAGCTTACATAATTTTGCATCTATTACTGACGATTTCTATGGTCGTCATATGGCAAAAAAAACTGCTTAGTGTCCAAAACCTTTTAATCGTTGCGATTCTAGCTAGAGTAATTTTGCTACCAGCGCCTCTGTGGACTTCAAATGATGTGGAGCGGTATTTATGGGATGGCGCTGTAGTTCTTGCCGGGTTCGATCCATACGTTACGATCCCCAATGATCCTCTTGTCCAGGAGTTGAGAAATATTTGGCCTACCCCGCCAGAGCATGGAGCATATGCAACACTTTATCCACCCGGTGCACTATTGATTTTTAGTTTATGCGCAATGGCGGGGCCGGTTTGTGCTGTATGGGTATGGAAATTTCTCATCACAATGGTGGGTATATCCAGTGTTTTCGTTATGAACGCGTTACTCAAGAAAAAGGATCTTCAACATCATTTGCCATTATTTGCGCTATCACCATTGTTGATTTTGGAAACGGGAATTGGTGCACATCTTGATGCTTTTCTGGTTCTTGTTGTTGCGGTGGTATTGTGGGCGCTTGAAAAGAAACGAATAGTGTTGATTGGCGGTGCTATTGGAATAGGCGCTGCTATTAAATTCACGCCGTTAATAATGCTTGGGCCATTGTTTTTTGCGTTGCCGATCAAGAAGACACTCGGTGTTTGGGTAATGGCGGGCGTGACGGTGGCGGTGTTTTACATAGGGGCTTTATTGATGGGGTTCACACCGATTGGTGTTTTGCCTGTATTTTTTGAAAAATGGCGATTTGGCGCTCCAATTTTTAGTTTTCTTGAGAGTATTGGTGGAATTGAGCAATTAATAATTTGTATGCTAATAATTTTAGCATTTTTTGTTATTGCCTCGATCATCCTGGCCATTCAAGGTAGAATTTATTGGTCAATAATGGTTGCTCTTGCTGGGCCGTTTATTGTGTCACCAGTCGTTTTTCCATGGTATTTGTGTTTGTTGGTGCCAGTGATAACGTTGAGGCCCACCGTGACCATGTTGGTTTGGGTAAGCTTAATACCATTGACATACGAAGTATTAAATCAGTGGGCTGTTAACAATATCTGGCAACCGGCGCTGTGGCCGCTTATGGTGTTGTCATTGGCTATTGTTATTGCGTTTATTACTGATCTACATATTGCTTTTTCAGGCAAGGTATTGCCTTGTTTGAAGCTGCAGTAAGTCAATGCCATAAAGTCTTGTGACGAGATGAATTGACTTGTGGGCTGTAGTTGGCGCACGCTTATGTTATTGGATTCACATAAATACCGGACTGTTCTTGATGAAGCTGTCTATACTCAACTCCATTCGCCCCGATGCCATTGAGGCCGGCGAGGCTTTGCGAGCACGATATGGCAGCTTGGACCCAAAAAATGCAGATGTCATTGTGGCGGTGGGTGGTGACGGATTTATGCTGGAGGTTTTGAGGGCTCATATGCGCGGTAACAAGCCGGTTTATGGGCTCAATCGTGGAACTGTCGGCTTCTTGATGAATGCTTACTCGCTTATTGAGCTGCCAGAGCGAATTGCTAAGGCGGAAGAAGCAACCATCCACCCTCTCTCAATGACTGCTGTTACAAGCGATGGCGGACAAGTGGAAGAGATGGCCATCAATGAGGTCTCCCTTTATCGCCAAACCCGTCAAAGTGCTCGCCTAAGAATTACTGTTAATGAAAAGGTACGCATGGAGAGCTTGATCTGTGATGGAGCCTTGTTGGCAACACCGGCAGGATCAACCGCTTATAATCTTTCTGCGCATGGGCCAATTTTGCCCCTTAATGCCAAAATGCTCGCCCTGACGCCGATAAGCGCATTTCGCCCCCGCCGCTGGAAAGGTGCCCTTTTGCCTTATGACGCCAAAGTTAAGTTGGAGGTTTTGAATTCTGAACATCGCCCAGTTTCTGCTGTTGCTGATAATCAGGAGGTGCGTAATGTTGTGGCTGTTGAGGCTTGTGAGGACAGGAAAATTGCAATGAGGCTTCTCTTTGATGAGGGGCAATCGCTAGATGAGCGCATTTTACGTGAACAATTTGACTATTAGTGTATGGCCGATAGCTGGAAGTAAAGGATGTTTTGCTGCCTTGTTTATCCCTGAGGCATCATAAATGTGGCGAATAATCACGTAATTTCCCGTGATCGTTGAGAAATTCCCTTGTCTCTATGGTGCAAATCACCTCACAAGTGATCTTACCTGTAAATTTTGACTAACCGTCTGATTTTTTCGTGTGTTTAGCGAGAATTAACCTCCAGAGGACAGTATTTGGAATCGGGGGAACGACACGGGAGGAATCCCATTGCCAAGGGAATATTTCAAGGATGGGTGCGCAGGCTGTCAGACTTTCCAACGCCGATATTGATAATGCGTTGAATAATCGGGACTTTGAGGTCCTGTTTCAGCCTATTTTTGATCTTGGTAATGGGGCGCTTGCACGCATGGAGACCTTTGTGCGTTGGCGCCATCCGTCTTTAGGGGTATTACCACCTGGCGCATTTATATCTTTTTTCGAATCTCAAGGCCGAATGAGTGAATTATCTCGGTATGTTCTCGATGAGGCATTGAGCAATTATCTTAACTGGCGTGGCAATTATGGGCCTGGATTCTCCATTAATTTAGCGCTCACAGATTTAAATGACGGCGCGATTGCATCGCATTTGACGGTTTTGATGCGTGAGCATGATTTTCCTGCTGACGCGGTTACGCTGGAATGCCCAATGCCGCCTGTAACGATGGACCCGGAACAGGCGCGGGAACAATTTGAAGCCTTGCGCAAAACCGGTGCCCGCCTTGCAATTGAAGTGCGGGGGCGAGCTAATGATTTTTTACGGAATGTAGAACCGTTCCCGTTTGATGAGATTAAAACTGGTGGGGCAGCAATTTTACGTTTTGCCAGAACCGTACGGGGGCCGGGCCTAAGCGCTATTTCTGAACTATTAGATATTGCTAATAACTCCAAGGCTTCAATTACTGCTGTAGGTGTAGAGGATCAGGCAAGTCTGTCAGCGCTGCGAGGGCTTGGATTTAGTGCCGCTCAAGGTAATCACCTGGCAAAAGTTGGTGGCCTTAATGATTTTAGACCGGCAATGGTCAATTCTGTTCGCAAGCTTCTTGATTTGGATGATCTAACCTCATCTGAGCTTGGGGATCTTTTTCGCACTGGGCGCCCAGAACAAGGCGTTAAAGAGCACTCCTCTCAAGAAGACATCCAGGTCGATGAAGAGAACAGGCGTGCGGTTTTATCTGATGCTTCACCTGTGCAATCAGGTTCTCTCGATAGTGACAGTGACGATGTTGAGGTATCGACGATCTCAAATGTAACCGATGCTGAGATTAATACGGTGTCTGAAGATAACAGTGATGCCGCTGATTTGTCTGATCCTGCAGGGTCGGCGTTAACAGCGGAGCGGGCACGACGTAAGGCGGCGTTGCTTGTGAAAAAGAGAGGCAAAGATGCCTTGCGTGTTGAAATTGCTGCGAGACGCAAAAAGCTTGGTCTTTCTGCGCCAAAAATTTCGGGAGACACTCAAGTTTCTGCCGCGCGCGGATTGCAAGATAGGCTATCAAGTGAATTTAAGGAGCCTGATGATAATTTTCAGGAATTATCTGAAAAGGGTGTCGAGACGGTTATTGAGTCTGACTTGCCTGAAGGCACAGTTGATTTACCTTTAGCTCTTACCGGTGAGAGTGATAGCCAATCTGAATCTGAGCATGAACGTCAGTCTGTGCAAGATCCAGTATCCACTGTGCTTATGGAGGAGCCCGTTGAGGCGGCCATCATAGATGACCCCACTTCAGCTATGATTGATCGGCAGCCTGCTATTGTTGATGAGGTGCTGGACGCTACACCAGAGCCGATAACCGGCGCGAATTCTTCAACAAATGGGCCAGAAGTTCATGCTGCTGATGATGTTGTGCAAGCATCACTGGCAATTAAAGGTAGCGGCGCTTATTTGATTGATGTCTGGATGGCTAAGTTCGAGCCGAAGGAAGTCGAAGAGATCGGTTCTGTTAATTCTGAATTGAAAATTGAGCGACAAAAAATGGAATCAAATTTGGTTTTATTCTCGCTCGATGACCCTGTTTCGCCGCATGAACAAGAGATCCAATCCTCACTTGGGAGCTTATCGGGAAACTCTTTAGGTGAAGCCGAGGTAATGGTAGAGCCTGGTGAAGAATCTAATCTAGTTTTTATTGATGATATTGCGTCAGGGGTTGATGATAATAGCGTTAATACTACGCTTCCTGGGCCGCAAGATGTTACACAATTGGAACCATTTGTGGGCAGCCAAGGGCAAACGGTTGAGGATCAGCAGCCATTGCCGACTTCATCTGATGTTGAGGAATCAATGATTCAGGAAAGTTTGGTCATTGCTGATGTTGTGCCTAAATTGCCCCGAAGGAAAAAAACCAATATTCTAACGCGGAAATATCGTTTGTGGCCAGATCATTTTTGGCCAAAGAGTTGGCGGCGAACATGGCACAAACGTGAGGCAAACCGTGATTTTGTTCGCAGAGCTAGATTGCGGGCTGAGAATTTGGGCGGGTCTGATGATGAACCCAGAGACAGTTTATTTTAGAGGCCATGATGGAACGGGATCTTTTATTTTTGTTGCCGCCTGGATTCGAAGATAATAATCGCCGAGAATATTGCCCTGAATGTGCGGAAATTTGGGGGGTGTTATCCTATTTCCCTGCAATATTTGAAAGCCTTGATATTCACTATATGCCAATTGCAAAACCACGTACACGTATGGTTGATCTGCTTGGTGAAAAAAATCAAAATTGTCCGACATTGGTATTGGCAGAATCATCGCCTGATGTTGAAGGGGCGCTTATTTTGAAAATTAATAGTAACCGTTTTATCAATAATGCGCCT
>CAZGVP010000092.1:0-9437 GCA_964529135.1 uncultured Caulobacterales bacterium
GCAAGATGGCATAAGCATGACAATGTCGCCGGGAATAGATATCGATCCAGCAATTTTGGGGCGTGCGCGCGCGCATGTACTAGAAACTGTGAAGCGTTCAGGCACATCCTTTGCCAATGGAATGCGGATTTTATCGAAACCCCGCCGTGAGGGTATGTATGCGGTTTACGCCTTTTGCCGCGAAGTGGACGATATTGCCGATGATGAGGGCATCAATGTTACTGACCGTCAACGAGGCCTTGATGAATGGCGCGCAGAAATTGATCGACTTTATACAGGTAAGCCGAAAACCTTGACCGGGCAGGCGCTACTGGAGCCAGTACAGCGATTTAATCTTCCTAAAGAAGAATTTCTTCTGGTCATTGAAGGGATGGAAATAGATGCCCATGGCCCGGTGATTGCGCCAACTATGGAGCAATTTCTTGCCTATACAAGGCGTGCCGCTGGCGCTGTTGGTCAATTATCTATGCCTGTATTTGGAGCGCCTCAAAATGCAATTGCAGATCAGTTTTCATTGTCCTTAGGAGATGCCTTGCAGATCACCAATATCTTGCGTGATATTGGTGAAGATGCAAAGCTAGGCCGAATTTATCTCCCTGCAGAGCTTTTAGAAAAATATAATACGCCCAAAGATCCTGCAAAAATTTTAATGGCCCCTGGTTTGCCTAAGGTGACCGAGGAATTGGCAATGCTTGCGCGCCAGAAATTTACCGATGCGCGAGAGGCCTTGCATTTACTGGATTGGCGGGTGTTGCGCCCAGCGCTTTTAATGATGGGTGTTTATGAAGGGTATTTCAAAAAACTTGAAGCGCGTGGATGGGATAAAGTTGGTGAGCCTCTTTCTATGACAAAATGGGAGAAGCTGGCGATTTCGCTACGATATGCTCTGATGCCGCCGAAAAATGCAGCACCTCAAAAGGTTACTTCATGACAAATCCTGATGTGGTTATCGTCGGGGCAGGGCTCTCTGGTCTTGCAACTGCGCTTGCCTGTTCGAAACAGGGTAAGAACGTTACCCTCTATGAAGGAGCAGGGCATGCGGGCGGGCGGTGCCGATCTTTTCATGACAAATATCTCGATCGGAAAATTGATAATGGTAATCATTTTATTATGTCGGCCAATCGTCATGCCAGTGATTATCTCAAGCGTGTTGGTGCACAAGATCAGCTAACAAGCCCTCCATTTGCGCTTTATCCGTTTATCGATGTGAAAACAGGGGAGCGATGGACAACTCGATTTAACGAAGGGCCCATCCCTTTTTGGGTGCTTGACAAGAAGACTCGTATTCCTGGAACAAAAATCTCTGATTATCTCGTTGGTCTAAAAATCGCATTTGCTGGTAAACAAACCACGGTAGGTGATGTTATCGGAATTGATGATAGTAATCATGACCTTTTGTATAAGCGGTTGTGGGAGCCATTGAGCCTTGCTGTATTAAATACAACGCCGCAAATCGGACAAGCCAAACTATTATGGTCTGTATTGCGTGAAACATTCGCCCTTGGTGGGCAGGCGTGCACGCCAATGACAGGAAAAAACGGCCTTGGTGCTGCGTTTATTGATCCTGCAGTAGCAACGTTGGAACGTGAGGGCGTGACCATCAGATTTGGTGCGCGCCTGCGAAGCTTGCAGCGATCTGGTAATCGTATAACAGGGTTGGAATTTACCGGAGACACTATTGCGATAGATGAATACACTCAGGTGGTGATTGCCCTGCCGCCTTCGCGTTTAAAACAGGTAATGCCCGAGCTTGATCCCCCTGATGATGATTCCAGCATTCTTAATGTGCATTTTTTAGCGCCTCGCTCCCTGCCGCGTGATGCATTGGGTAAAGGTTTCTTTATTGGAATGCTCAATAGCGATGCGCAATGGGCTGTTATTCATGATGATGTAGTCAGCCTTACGGTTTCTGCATCCCATGCGATAGGGATGGATGATGTCCCTAACGAGGAAGTGGCGCAACGACTTTGGCGAGAGACATGTGTGGCGTTGGAACTGGGCGATATGAAATATAACAAGGTACGTGTCATTCGAGAAAAGCGGGCTACTTTTGATCAATCGCCAAGTGGGGTCGCCAAACGATTGAAGCCCGAGACGCCGTATGTAAATCTGTTTTTGGCTGGTGATCATATTGATACAGGCGTGCCAGCTACGATTGAAGGGGCAATTCGTTCCGGTAATAAAGCGGCGGGACTTCTTCAAAAATCATCTATTCAAGGATATAGAGAGGAGGTAACGTGAAACTCTTAATTCCGCCTCCTGTGCAGCTCGTTATAATGGCACTCGCCATGTGGGGTGTCAGTAAAATTATCCCACTTGCTAATTTTTATGCTCCTGTCCAGATGAAACTCTCTACGGTGATTATTGGCATCGGTATAATAATTGAAATAATCGCTATAGCGACGTTTTTTCATTCAAAAACAACTGTAAATCCGATGAAACCTCAAAACGTCAGTAAACTGGTTATAACCGGAATATACCAATATAGTCGAAATCCTATGTATTTGAGCATTGCAATCATATTGGCAGGGTGGGCGTTGCGACTTGGAAATCCTGTAAACAGTTTGCTGTGGGTCGGGTTTCTTTGGTTAATTACCGTGCTTCAAATCAAACCTGAAGAGGAAGTACTCCAAGAAAAATTTGGTACGGAATACGCAGATTATTGCCAACGAGTGAGGCGCTGGATTTAACCGTCTTTACGCATCATGAAAAGGGTTTGTGTCAATAGGTAAATTTTGTTTTTGCCATTGTGTGAAGCCGCCCTCAACATCAAAGACATTACTAAAATTAGCATCGGTCAATTTTTTTGCAGCTTGACTGGAGCGACTGCCGGCTAAACAGGAAACCGCAATTCGTTGGGTTTTATCGCCAAGAATGGCCATAACTTTTTGAACAAAATCTTCATCTTGTAACGTAACACCGTAACTTCCCTGTGGGCGACCGATTTCATTCCACTCTTCTTGTTTGCGCACGTCAATTAGAATTAAAACACCAGCTGTTGCACGACGATGAGCTTCGGTAACAGAAATTTGACTAACACTTAAAGAAGACGCATTGGTTTTTTGTTGGTCGTTTCCAAATCCTAAATTTTTCAATAATTCATTCAGCATTGACTTGCCCTTTATTTATTAAAATATTTATTTTAACTTGATGCTTGTGCGGATAAAAACCTATTTCTTTGAATTGGTTCTGAGGCTAAAAATTCCATATATAGGACAGAATTTTATGAAAGCAGTTATCACTAAAATAGCTCCGATTGCTATCAGGGCCATGGGAAGTGCCTGTGTTAATTCCATACTCTGAAATAAGGGTATTCCAATCAAGAGGGCGCCAATTATAATTCTTAAAACCCGATCGAGGGATCCGATATTTGCAAATTGCATGAAATTTCTCCTGTTTTGTTGGGTTAATTATCATATAATATTGCCTTAGTCGGTGACTTCATCACAGTTCAGCGGTAAGCCTTTTCAGATAAATGTGATCCACGATCCGTACACCGCCGCGCCGACGTTCAACGATGCCAGTTTTCTCCCACAGCGCTAGTTTACGGCTAATTACTTCTCTGGCTGAGCCAAGATCAGTCGCAAGTTGTTCATGAGTAATCGTGATATCATCGGGGTAGCCCTTGGAAAGGGTGAGGAGACGTTGTGCGAGGCGATGCTCAATTGGTTGGAATGTTACCGCTTCAATTGTTGTCATCATATTGGTTAAGCGATTTGAGAATGTACGAAATACCAAGGTGCGAAATTCTTGAGAGTTATTCATAAGGTCGTGAAAATGGGTGCTGGGCACAGTAATAGCTATGGCATTGTCTTCTGCGGTGGCAGTAGCATTGTAATTTCCAGCAGCCAGCAAGGTTGCGGTGGTCAAAACACAGGTTTCACCAGCCCCGAATGTGTAGAGCAACACCTGCCGTCCTGAATGTGAGGTGAGGTCGACACGGACCGTTCCAGACAGTAGATAGAAAAACTGTTGGCATGGATCGCCATCTTTGAATATCTGTGTGCCAGCAGATAAGTGAGCCTGATTAAAGCCATGCAGGCAGTCTGGAAGATTTTCACTATGTTCAGTTTTTGTGTTCTGTGCATTCATAATTCTGAAGTTAGCAGAGTACATGGTGCCTGTCTTGGCCCCGAACTTGCTGAACATATAGATGTGATAGCCGTATAGAGAGAAAATGTCATGGCGAAAATCGGGATCATTTGCGGTCTGAAATCAGAGGCAAAGGCAGTGCGCACGGCGATATCTGACGAGCGTATTGATATTGTTATCTCTGGCGCGAATGCAGAGCGAGCGGAGTTATTGGCAACGGCTTTGTGCCAGTCAACACAACAACGCGAGGCCGTGAGCATGGTGATTAGTGTCGGAGTCTCAGGCGGATTATTACCTGCTTATCAAGCTGGTGATCTGGTCATTGGTAAGGAAGTGATCACGGAAACGGGAGAAAATTTCCCGTGCGATATGAAATGTCTTGATTTTATGCAACGTAGTCATAAAGCAGCCGGGATTAGTCCGTCGATTATTTATGGCTCCGATGAGGTCATTTTGTCGGCTGAGCATAAACAGACGATATATCAGGAAACCGGTGCGAAAAGCGTTGATATGGAAAGTCACGGTGCAGCACGTGCAGCGGCACGTGCTGGCATACCTTTTCTTGCTATCAGGGCAATTGCTGACCCAGCGGATCGTGCTTTACCCGAAGCAGCATTGAATGCAGTTAAACCTGACGGAGGGACGCGTGTTTTGAGCACCCTAGTTAAAGCGGCTCAAAACCCTATCCAGTTCTCAGAATTAATGCAGCTTGGTGCTGATTCAAAAGAAGCCTTGAAAACCCTAAGCGTGAACCTCAGCGGTTTGCTTGGCGTCCTTCTTCTCTGCCGCGATTTTAGCTAGTTCTTCTTCAACAATCTGTTCGTGCACGTCTATTGCAGGGCGCGCTTTTTCCAAATCAAGCTCAGCTGCCATCGATCCTTCGGTCTTGAGATTGAAGCGTTTGATTTTGAACATCTTGAATGGATTCCCAATAGCTTCATCCGCAGCTGTCGGTTCGTATCCGCAATGGGCCATGCAATCACCGCATTTTTCATAATTGCCAGTGCCGTAATTGTCCCATTCGGTTTCTTCCATCAACTCTTTGAACGTATCGACATATCCTTCGCCAAGCAGGTAGCAGGGCTTTTGCCAACCAAACACATTGCGTGTCGGGTTGCCCCAAGGGGTGCACTCATAAGTTTGATTGCCAGCAAGAAAGTCGAGATAGAGGGAGGAGTGAGTTAGAGCCCATTTGGACCCGCGGCTTTTTTCGATTTTGAATAGCTCGCGGAAGAAGCTTTTAGTCTTGCGACGGTTCAGGAAGCTTGTTTGATCTGCTGCACGTTCATAGGCAAAGCCGGGTGACATAGAGATACCTACACCCAATTCGTTGGTGCAAAAATCCATATAGTCAGCAAGCTCTTCTGCAGGGTATCCATCGAAAACTGTGCAGTTAACGTTGACTGTAAAGCCTTTGTCTTTTGCTGCTTTAATGGCTTTGACTGCCTGATCAAAAACACCGTCCTGACAAACGGCCTTGTCGTGGTGATTTTCGAGGCCATCGAGATGCACAGAAAATTGTAAAAATGGTGATGGCTTGAAGAGATCCAGTTTTTTCTCAAGCAGCAATGCATTGGTACAAAGGGAGACAAATTTCTTGCGATCAACAATGCCTTGAACAATCTCGCCGATTTCCTTGTGGATTAGCGGTTCACCGCCCGGGATTGCTACAAATGGAGCGCCGCATTCATCAACAGCGTCAAGGCATTCTTTAGCTGAAAGGCGGCGGTTTAAAATAGGAGCCGGGAAGTCGATCTTGCCACAACCCGCGCAAGCAAGGTTACAACGAAACAAAGGTTCAAGCATCAAGACCAGAGGATAACGCTTGCGCCCTAAGAGCTTTTGTTTGATGAGATAGGCACCAATACGCGCTTGCTGGTGAATAGATACTGACATGTCGGCTGTCTCCTAATGTTGGGACGTGTATAGAGTTTTATCATTGTTGGTTAGAGAATTTCTTCTGTAGCCCAGGCTTTCATAGCTGCCTCTGGACGCGGTACATCGGCAAGCTCTGGTGGTAATTTGAAATGAACATTTTCTTCAACGCCATCAAGTTTTTCGACGGTGAGTTCACGGCATTCCGCCAGGCGCTTGATCGTAGCTTGCACTAGCGATTCTGGTGCAGATGCGCCAGCCGTAATGCCAACCGTTTCGACACCTTCGAGCCAGGCTGGATCAAAGAAAGTCGCATCTTCGATCAAGTAGCTGGGAACCCCGAAATTTTCGCCAATTTCACGCAGGCGATTTGAATTGGAACTGTTGTTTGCACCAACCACGAGGAGCAATTCGACCTGTTTGACCATCTCAATGACGGCGGTCTGGCGGTTTTGTGTGGCGTAGCAGATATCGCGTGTGTCAGGCCCGACAATATTGGGAAAGCGCTCCTTGAGGGCCGTGATGACTTCTTTTGTATCGTTCACGGATAATGTTGTCTGTGTAACGAATGAAACACAGTTTGGATCTGCGACTTCAAGTTTTGCAACCTCTTCGGGTTCGCTAATCACATGCACTGTT
This sequence comes from uncultured Caulobacterales bacterium, assembly GCA_964529135.1. Classification (GTDB taxonomy): domain Bacteria; phylum Pseudomonadota; class Alphaproteobacteria; order Caulobacterales; family Parvularculaceae; genus CALLPQ01. The sequence continues at coordinate 6,607 of CAZGVP010000092.1, forward strand.
CCGGGGATTTGACCGATCGTGCCTTCAACTTCTGGGTGGCCAAGATGACCAATCAGGACGATATCATAGCCCTTGCTTGCATAGCGGCGGCCTTCTTTGTGCACTTTGGTCACCAGGGGGCATGTGGCATCAATAACATCAAGCTCGCGGAAGTGGGCGCCGTCTTCGACTTTGCGCGATACGCCGTGGGCAGAGAAAATTGTTACGGCCCCTTCTGGAATCTCGTCGACTTCCTCAACAAAGATTGCTCCACGATGGCGTAGCGTTTCTACAACATGTTTGTTGTGAACAATCTCATGTCGTACATAAACAGGCGCGCCATACTTGGCGAGCGCCCGCTCAACTATATCGATTGCACGGTCAACACCAGCGCAAAAGCCGCGTGGTTGTGCAAGAATAACTTTCAAGGATGTATCCTTCCTATTCATTGACCCCTCACCAGAAAACAAACTACTCATTATACCAATCTGGAGGGGCAATAAATGCCACACCCAGCACAAGCGCTTATTCCATGACAGCTACGCCCCTGCAAGCGTTGGCATGTCACAGTTTCGTATATTTACGGTATTATGTAGCGCAATAATTGCTGCAGCGCAAAATTTTCTTGTGTTAGCCATATAGAAGTCGCGAAATCATGTGATTTTACAACGGTGTCACTTTCTTGCTCTAGGCCAGCCCAAATACGTCAGATAGCTTAAAACAAAGAGTTGGGCAGGTTCTGGCTATGGTTTTGGACCAGCGTTGTATGGTTCTGGTCAAGGTTGGATTGAGTATAAAGTGGTAGGGGTTTCGTATGGCAAATTCGATGTTTAAAGTACAGGCAGCGGGGTATTGGCCGCTTTCATCAATATTGGCTGTGATGGGCCGGGCTTATGACAATGTTTCTCATATTGAGGACGACAATAATCAGCGCTATTACGAGGTTGAACTTAAGGGCCTTAAATTCCTTGCTATTTTGGTCCATGCGGAGGGAGCTCCGGAAAAAATCCAGCATTTTGGCTTTATGGGATATTTCGCCGGGTTTGATCTTTCGATTAATGGAGCCGAAGCACTCAATCGCAATCTGCACATTTCAGTAGCTGAACTTGATGATAATCAAAATTTGATCCTGTTTTCCTTTTTGGAAGCGCAAGGGGCTTTTGATGAATCTCATTTCTCGATGATTCTGGAAGCGTGGCACCGGGATATTGTGATGACGCTGAAGATGATCACGCCAGGAGCATCATTTGGAACAGCGCTTTCGGCACGGGCCCTCGATATTGTTCGGGTGCATGGGGTGAATGCGCTACCAAGGCCAAAACTTGAACAAACGGGACCCCAAAATATGGAGCCCAAGGTAGGTTTTTCAGCGAAAACCGGTCTTCTTAAGGGTGATGCTGCTGATCTACCTTGTCAATCTTTGCCGATGTATCCGGAAAATGTGTTAAGGAAATTTCTGGGTGCGCGTGATGCCAGTCGCTCCTTGTGTGGCGATTGCGGGGGGCAGGGAAAACGGGGCCTGGTTGGCAGTTTTCTGGTTCGTTCATGCAAATCATGTGAAGGTTCGGGGCTTTCTGCGCCAAGCTGATTGCGTTGATGTAGTGTGATCTGCACTTTTGTTGATCTCCGGTTGTCGAATGACAAGCGCCGCGCTAAGAGCGCAGAGTTGTCGGCTATTGACGCAAAATCAGTCGACGGGAACCCTTGATTTAGCTTGAAGAGATCCATTCATGAGTAGTTTTGAAATCACCATCCGCGAAACCGCATCACTCGTTGAACAGGCGCTGGATAATTTTTTGCCGGTGCGTGATGGCCCGCTAGGCCGTGTGGTTGATGCAATGCGTCACAGCGCTCTTGATGGTGGTAAGCGATTGCGCCCTTTTCTGGTGATTGCGGCAGCTGATATGTTTGATACACCGCGGGCGTATTCCATCAGGGCGGGATGCGCGGTGGAAATGATCCATTGTTATAGTCTTGTGCATGATGATCTGCCGGCGATGGATGATAGTGATTTACGCCGTGGGCGTCCATCTGTTCATAAAGCGTACGATGATGCCACAGCTATTTTGGCAGGGGATGCACTATTAACGCAAGCTTTTGAAGTATTGGCACAAGAGGAAACTCACCCTGATGCAAACATTCGCTGCGCCCTTGCGCTGGAACTGGCGCGTGCGTCGGGTAAAATTGGTATGGTTGGTGGGCAAATGATTGATATCTATGCTGAGCAAAAAGATTTTGATCTGACTGGCATTAGTGAATTGCAACGCCTGAAAACAGGTGCACTAATTCGATTTTCAGCGATGGCTGGTGGTATTGTTGGGGAGGCATCATCTGATGATGTGGAGGCGTTGGCAGCGTATTCGGAAGATCTGGGGCTTGCATTCCAGATTGTGGATGACCTCCTGGATATTTATTCCGATCCAGAAACTCTCGGAAAACCAACTGGCCAAGACACGGATATGGATAAGGCCACTTTTGTTAAACTCTTTGGTGCTGACGGCGCCAGAGATCGGGCCCGCGATCTGGTGGCCAGTGCCCAAGCCCATCTTGATCGATTTGGAGATAAAGCAGAGCCGCTAAAAGGGGCTGCAAGATTTGTGTTTGAGCGCAAATCATAGCAATAGGCCTTATCGCCCATGTAATATATTTGGGGTTAGATATCTTTCGACGGGGCTTTACAGGTAACTTTAGCTATCCTATTTGCCCCATATTACGAACAATATGCCTGCAACCTGACTTCCGCTTACCAATCGCAGCTCTCGCTTCGTTATTGGCTTGAATTCTTCCAAAGTGCTACGGTGTCTTTCCCCCCTATAACTGATCCACGAATTTTGTAATTCTCTACGAAAAAG
>CAZGVP010000093.1:0-9328 GCA_964529135.1 uncultured Caulobacterales bacterium
CCGACCATTGTCAGGAAAACGTGTAGAGCGCGCCCAAGCTTCTTCCGGGTTTGCAGTGTTGGCAGATATTGTGATCATGCCCACAGCGCCTTTTGCGGCAGCCGTTGCAGCCTTGGTGGACCCTTGCCCAAAATGTGCTCTTGTTTCTGAATTCAGAGCACGCGGCGCGCCATTAAAAACCACAACGATTTTACCGCTGACATCAATATCAGCATAGTCATCATGATCAGGTCCTGAAATACCGAAACCTGCAAATACGAGTGGAGCTCTAAGTGCAAAATTTTCTCCCTGCACAGAACGGCCGGCAATATAATCGACTTTGTGGGTCAATTCACGCACCGACCCATCAGGGCTGGTCAGCGACATAAAAGCGGCATCATCATTTCGCTTGGTAATTCGCAGATCAACATTTTGAAAATAGCTATCGCCATTACCAGGCTTGACCCCTAACGCCTTGAAACGTTCAGCCACAAAATCAGCAGCGGCCAGATAACCAGCTGTTCCAGCTTCACGGCCATTACGCTCATCAGAAGCCAGCCAGCTAACATCAGCTTGAATACGCTCAGCTGAGCTATTTGCTGGAAGCTCGCTAACACTTTGTTCAATAGCCTGTTTTACTTGCTTTACACTCTCTTCTGCGCCGGTTTGCAGAGATTGAGCACACGATGTGGTGAGTAGCAATAAGCCGGCAAAAACTACCAATGACTTTTGTTGTTTTGCGAAATTGAGTTTCATAGGGCGTATCTCCATTACAATAGACAGAAATTATGACAATTTAGAGCAGAATAGAGAGATCACCATCGTCCGGGTCAAGACCCACAACGATAATCCGGGTCAAGTAACCCGGTTGTTCCAGAATCTTCATACAAAACAGCGTGTTCTTCCAGAAAAATCGAAAAAACACCAAAAAATACAAGCTAAAATTTCCACGCATACGCAGATTGGAGTATATAGGCCAATCAGGGTATTATGAGCGGGTCAAAACGAATGGATGAGCATGATCAAAAAACTCTCACTGGCTAGCTTATTGGGGATCACAATACTTGGCCTTTTAATCGGTGCGCGCGCATTTTTGCATAATAAACGTGTGGACCGCCATGCCGTAAAGTTAATTGAAGAACAGTCTCTATCTGCAAAGATTGACGCAACTCTCGCCCGGCGAAGCGGGGAAGCTTCGGCTCAAACAGTCTCTTATACATCCAACAGCTTAACAAAAAAAACTGCCACCATGGCAACCCTAACCCCACAAAAACATCAATTACAGATAAACCCTGGATATTTGGCTGAATGGAGCGCAGAAGACCAATTCATCAATTATATGAAAGCCAAAGGGTATCCAGACGATTATCGCTGGCAATTTATTTTTGAAGGCAGTTATTGGAATACCAAGCAAGCCGACGAAGCTGGCTTTATTGATCGCACCACGGGTGATCCAAAAAAATTACCATCAGGCATCATCGAACTCCAAGGGCCTGTAATGTTATTTGGGTATACGAAGTTTCCAGATTGGCACGCTGGAGATTGGGTGGTCACTTGGGAAGGCGATGGAGAAGCCTACATCTACAACCCCAAAATCAAAGTTAAATCGAGCAAACAAACCGTCTCAGGTGGACGGATGGTGTTATCTGTTCCACGAAGCGGAGCTGAACCGTTCCGTGTAAGATTTCGGGATTTGAAATCCCCAATAAGAAACTTAAAACTCTACCGCTTGCGTCATGAAGCTGATGTGAAAAAAGGACATATCTGGAATCCAGATTTCATCAATCATATTAAACAGTATGACATTGTGCGTACAATGGTATTGCAAGATACAAATTCAAGCCCCGCACGCTCATGGGCAGACATTGCAAAACCAGATGACCCTCATTTTTTATATAAAGGGCCAGTCATTTCAGATCTCGAACGCTCTGCATACGGTAGATATGGTTTACCATTTGAATTTCTTTTTGATTTATCAAAACAATCAAATACAGCGCTATGGCTCTCTATTCCCGCACAAATTGGCTCCACCCTAGATTACACAACCCTTAATGGTGATGTGCAAAAACTCCTACCCCATGCACAAAAAAATGCACGCGCAATCGTTGCAAGCCCCGCCTGGGATGAATTTGCTGAAGAATTCAAAACGCGCCTGATTAAAGGTAACTACCCAAAAGACAAACCACTCTATATCGAACTTGGCAATGAAATATGGAATTACGGTTGGCCTTTTACCATCTCTTCAAAATATGTTGAAGGTATCGCAAAAGGCTTCAAGCCAGATGAAAATTTACGATACGGGTATGGCATTCTCTCCGCACGCATGATGATAGCCTTTGAGACAGCCCTGGACGGAACCGGATACACGCCGATCTATGTTATCGGGTCGCAAACCGCCAATCCAGATATGACACGTGCTGCCTACCGCGGTCTAGTGGCATATCTACAGTCACACGATATTCAGCCTGAAAGCTGGATTGCTCGCACTGGTGTTGCATTGACGACTTACCATGGCTCTCATGAAGCTTATCAAAACCTCATTACACCGCGCACTGGCGAAACACTTCGAGCAGCGTGGGAACGCGAAATAAAACTTGATCCTGAAAGACTAAAAAGATTGATACATGCATATTACACCCGTAGCAGCGCAAACGTTGCCTCTAGCAAAGCATGGGTCCTTCAAAATTGGCGCGCTCATAGAAAAATTGCTCAAGAATTTGGCGCGCCGTTGATTGGCGCCTATGAAGGCGGTAGCCATGATGTTCCTCCGCAAGAACTTGGTGATTCTGAAATTTTCAATGCTTGGTGGACAGACTACCATTGGGGCCCATGGGGCGCGGAAGTTGTTCGCGAAATCAATCAGGCAATCATAGACGAGTTTCCAACAGCGATCCTCTCAGATTTTTCCGGAATGGGGAAAATCGGCGAATGGCAAACACCATGGATTGATGGCCATTATGGCGAACCAACAGCCATGATGGAGATGTGGCGCGAATTTGATCGCGTGAAATAAGCTACAGAAGAGCAACACCATACGGTACTTAATAGCTTGAGATCAGTTTGCATCCCGTAAAAAATCCATCATCACAGCATTTAAAAGTTCTGGCTTTTCATGCAAAGCGTAGTGTGTAGCATCTGGCACTATAAAAAGTTCTGCATCTGGAATAGCATCATATAACTGCAAAACATGGTGGAGAGCGCTATCCTCATGGTCACCATTAATAACGAGTGTCTTCGCGGAAATTGCATGGAGATCAGCGTCAATAAATGTGGGGCTTGTTGTCCACATCAAAGACATCTCTTTTAATTTTTCACCAAAACCTGAAAGATCCTCATGTCCTGTCAGGTAGTGCTTAATAAAATTACCGGGATATTGATCTGGGTCAGTAACACCATCCCACTCATAATTAGCGATGAACTCACGCACATCATCAGGGTAGGAGTCATAATGAAATGTAGCGCCTAAAAGAATAAGCTTCTCCACTAAATCCGGCTTGTTGATAGCTGTCACTATTGCAGTGATACCCCCATCGCTTAAACCCATTATTGAAATATTTTCATGTCCCAAATGCGTCGCAAGCGCGATGATATCTTTAGACATTTTCTCATAGGTTATTTGCGTATCCGATGATCCGCTTCGGCCTTGTTCTCGGCTATCTAAAGCAACGACCGTAAAATACTTTGCAAAAACAGGAATCTGATTTGTAAAATTATCCCGGGATTCCATACCCCCATGCAACATATAAAGTGGCGGCCCCTCACCGCGTACAAGAAAATCCAATTCGACACCATTAAGAATAATTTTCTCCGAAGTTGTCGGGGCGCTACATGCGGTGAGCAAAAAGAGAATTACGGAGAGAATTTTTTTCATATCAACATACAACTCAAGCGACTTTAACCACAAAAGCTCTACCCTTCTTCCTCATCATACCCATCATGATCAATCGCAGGTATGGCATACGTTCCACTTAACCAGCGATGCAAATCAACGTCAGCACAACGCTTGGAGCAAAACGGGTGGTAGTTTTTCTCAGATAGAGTTTGACAAATTGGGCATGGAGTTGGTTTATCAGGTAAGGTCATCAATTATCACCTTGTTAAAAGCATATTCAGGGCAATGTATAAATTCTGCACGCGAACCAAATAGGGAGGATAATCGCTCCTGCCATTGGGGATTTGCCTCAAGCGCGAGATGCGATTGTGTTGGAAACGACAATCGGAACTGCGTGGAAGGCTGAATACGCAATTTCCCCTCCAGAGAACAAAGCGCTTTTCGGATAACATAGTCGGGAGTGAAATCACGTCCGGCAATAACACAACCTTCTTGAGTTTGCGTAAATACATCCAGCAAGGATGGATGTATTCTTGACAATGTAAAACTGAACAAGCCCGATGGTGTCCACCCGGCACGCCCAAACCCTGGTAACGCCTGACACAAATTTTTTACCCAATGATCAAATTTTCCAGCAACAGGTTTTGTCATCGGAAGAAAGTCAATAACCACTTGCCCACCAATCATACGCAGTTGCAATTGATCAATAATGGCGACAGCAGCTTCTCGGTTAAGTTTCTCATTCAATCTATTTCGTGAGGGTGCACCCATTGCCGCGCTATCAATATCAATTGCCGTCAAAGCCTCTGTTTCATCGATAGTGATCATCCCGCCTGAAGGCAATCCAACTTGTGGATAAAAAACCTCATCCATCAAACCTGCATCATCTATCGGCGCAAAACACTCTTCATCAATTTTTATGCGGTATTCATTTTTCCCAAGCGCCTCCAACAAAGCTGCTTTCGCCATACCACCGGAAATAATAATAGTATTGGTTTCTGCTGGGGCTATCGCATTAAGTGCAGATATGAAGGCTGAGTTCGGGATATCACGCGGCCCCAATACCGCATCTTCGGACGCTTGCGAAATTATCTTCACAATGGGCAATTTAGACCCGCGCGCCATGTGAGTTGCTTCGACCAGATAGATCCGGCCTTCAAGAGGAATCTCATTAGCGATAACACGCATCATCGCTTGCCCTCCCGCACCTAGATCAAAGAAAGTGAAATTCAAAGATCTATCGGTACGCAGAACACGTGCATAATAAATTTGACCAGGAACAGGAGTAGCATACCGATGTTCGTCGCCTGAAGCTGGACCAAACCATAAGCGCTTCACCTTACCCTCTAGCATAAGCGCTGCACGGGTCATCGCTACGCCCGCATCAATAAGGATTACGCTTTTGGTCACGGTTTGTGGTCCGGCGTTACCCAACCAGCTCCTGCCAACATGTTTGCTGTTTCATAAAGCGGTAAGCCAACAATATTAGTATAAGACCCGATAACACTAATCACATGGCGGGCGAATAAACCCTGGATTGCATAGCCGCCCGCTTTCCCGTTCCATTCTCCACTGGCAAGGTATTCTTCACCGTGCTGATGAGAAAGACGGCGAACTTTAACTCGGGTTTCAATAATTTTCTCGATAGCCCCGCCGTCCGGTGTAATTACACAGACACCAGAATAAACCCGGTGCGAACGGCCAGAAATCAATGCCAAGCATTTCCTTGCCGTCATCTCGTCTTCTGCTTTGGGTAGAATACGCGCACCAACACTAACAACGGTATCGGCCGCCAGCACAATCGCCCCAACATTTTTATCAGCAATCAAACGAGCTTTTTCTAGCGCCATGCGCTTTGCATAATCACGCACACCCTCACTTACGCCTTTGGGCAAACGCAATGGCGTCTCATCGATATCAGCTGGGATAATAAGATCAGGTATTATACCAATTTGCGCCAACAGATTACTTCGGCGCGGGCTGGCACTTGCAAGAATAAGGGGCGCAGTCAAACGCGAACCCTTACTTGAAGCGATAGGTGATACGACCCTTGGTAAGGTCATAAGGGGTCATCTCAACAAGAACTTTGTCACCAGCCAGCACACGAATACGGTTCTTGCGCATTTTACCAGCAGTGTGGGCGATAATCTCGTGCTCATTCTCAAGCTTTACCCTGAATGTAGCATTGGGGAGTAACTCCTCCACGGTACCTTCAAACTCAAGAAGTTCTTCTTTCGCCATTACTGCAATGCTCCGGTGATCAAAGTCTGCATTATAAATCCTTTTCAATGCCCACGGTGAATAATCACCCTTAAAGCGAGTAGATGGTCACAAGTGATCGAAAAATCAAGCTTTTTGGCGAATTCCTGAGAAGCGGCGGGTGATTTTTTCGAGGATTTCGTCTCGTACGCCACGATAAGCAGCCAGAACCTCCTCGCGCGCGCCCGTTTCGGTGGACGGATTGTCTATTGGCCAGAACTCCAATTTTTCCTTGGGAACAAGCCTCCTGATCTCTCCTGCGGCCTCTGGGGTCATCGCAACAACGAGGTCAAATTTATCTGGTTCAATATCGCTCAGACGTTTTGTGGTATATCCATCCATTGATATGCCCACTTCACTCATAATTTCCTGTGTAAATGGATCAAGCCAACCGGGATAGAGCCCAGCCGAATCAATTTTCATATCCCCTTCCACTGCGCCTGCCATAAGTAAAGCGGCCATCGGGGAACGCACAGAATTCATATTGCAAACAAATAGCACAGAATAAATTGCCTTTTTACTCATTGTCGACCCTCACGCATATGAAAGCTGCAGATCAATGTAAAAAGACGGCGCGCAGTGTTGTGATCAATGATGATTTTTTCTTTTAATCTTTCCTGCAAAATCTCTGAGCCTTCATTGTGCATAGCACGCCTTGCCATATCAACGGTCTCAATCTGCGCAGGAGCCGCATTTCGAATCGCTTCGTGATAGCTTTCACACAGCAGAAAATAATCTTTAATCACCTTGCGTAAAGGCATCAAAGATAAATGTACCGCGCCTATTTTCTCTCCCCCCTCTAACCGGACCTCAAACATAAGCCGACGTTCCACAATGGAGAGATATAACTCAAATGGGCCAGTACCAGCGCCAATCGGTTCAAAACAATTATCCTCAAGCAAGTCATAAACGGCAATCTTGCGTTCATATTCAATATCAGCCGTCGCACGAGCCAACGAACGCTCATCAAGATCGATCTTGATGATACGATGTGTGGTGGAAGTAGGCTCGTCGTCACTTGTCATGTATGCGTTCTAACCTGTCCGCTTCACCGCAAAAAGAGGCTTTTTCATATGTCTTAAAATGGAAGGTGTATGAAATACAAGATTAGCCGTTGGAATAGCATAAATATCCCTGATAATTATAGCGAGTATCCGCCCAATAGTGAGTATCTGGCAAACATCTGCAAAAAGAAGACCGCCTCATCAAGAATATTTATCCACTGCAAACGAAGCCATTGAGGGCACGATAACCAATTCTCGTCCGTCATAAAAACAGCGCCGGCCCAAGATTCGCGCCCCAGCTACGGTTATTGCGGTCTACTATGCGGTCTACTATAATGGCCTGAATATCTCGCCGTGTATATGTTATATCCACCCTTAATAACAAGAACACAAATCCTCAATCTAGATATTATGCACCGGGTCCTCAAATCTGTGCAACTCATGCATGCCTTAACATCCCAATCATGAAAGACATCGCCAGGAGAGAATAAATCATTTAACTGATAGAGCGCACAAAACCATGATAAGTTTGCGAACTTTGCGCAGTGCTTTAAGGTGCAACTGCTTACACTATTTAACCAAATAAATATTATGCCCTATCAAAATCGCGTCACACCATTTTCAACAATCGAAATCAACCCTGCGCGTGGTATGTTTATGGGCAATCGTGGTATTCTGCACAATGAACACCAACAGCTATTGAAACAAACTTGGCAGCATAAGGCGTGGGTAACTTGCGTTCTAAATCATACTGATAAAAAAGGGCAACAATGGCATCGCAAGATCATGCAACCACGCAGGTATACGGAATTGTTTTTTCTTGATGAAGCGACAGCTCTCGCCGCCGGGCACCGCCCCTGTGCTTTATGCCGAAATGCTGACTACAAACGATTTATGAGTGCAGCGGGAGACAATTTTACCCGTGCTGTTGATCTGGATAATCAGCTACATAAAGAACGCATTGCAAGCATAAAAGAAAGAAAATACACGAATCATATGCTTTCGCACATACCCAATGGCGCTATGTTCATCAAAGATTTAACATCCACACAGCCAATACTAAAATGGCATGGTGCATATTATCCATGGACACACAAAGGGTATCAAACTTCAGTAAATTTAGAAGATAAATTTATATGGACGCTAACCCCAAAAAGTATCCTTACAACTATCAACAATGGCTATGTGCCCGCTGTGGATGTGAAAATCCGATCATGTTAAACTACCCTAGCAATGGCCAAACCGGTTTAATCATTTTTGTTAGTTCAACATAAGTCTTTTCGATATCGGGCGCACACACTTCCGGTTGCCATTTGAAAATAGCATCAGCCCTTTGAGCAGCTTTTCCCTCCAGGGGGATTATCTTTTCAGCAATTTCTTTTTTTTCATCAAGAGTAAAATTACACGCCAATGCAATATCACAACCCGCCTCAAGTGCTTTTTGTGCACGTTGGGGATAATCACCGCCTAGGGCTTCCATCTTTAAATCATCTGTAAACAGAAGGCCATCAAAACCAATATATCTGCGAATGATGCCGTCAATCACAATTGACGAATGCGTGGCACAATTATCCGCATCAAGCGCTTCATATACAACATGAGCGGTCATCCCCATAGGGGCGTCCTTCAATGCAACAAAAGGAAGAAAATCAATTGTTTCGAGATCTGTTTGGGATGCATGAACACAAGGAAGTTGCTTGTGGCTATCACACTGCGCGCGACCAAGCCCTGGCATATGCTTGATAACTGGCAAGACCCCACCCGCACTAAGGCCAGCCATTGTGGTCTTCCCCAAGGGCGCAATAATATCAGGGTGCATTGCAAACGCACGATCACCCAGCGTTACCGGATCACTATCCATTTGGCGCACATCAAGCATTGGCACGCAATCAATCGTAACGCCGCAATCGGAAATCATCTTGCCGAGCAAATAAGCATTCAGCCAAGCCGCATCTTGTGCGGCCTGCGGATTTAATCGCCATAAGTCTCCGAAAACTGCCATAGGTGGGTGATCATTCCAACCTGCATGCTGACGTGCACGCATCCTTGCGACACGGCCACCTTCCTGATCAATCATAATAGGCGCATCGCGACCTACACTTTCACGCAACTCTGCACACAGAGCACGCATTTGCTCAGGATTTTCGCAGTGCCTGGCGAAAAGGATAAACCCCCATGGATCCGCATCATTAAAGAAAACCCGCTCCTCATCACTGAGACGCGGGCCTTCGCAATCATAAACAGCCGCCGATGG
>CAZGVP010000094.1:0-9298 GCA_964529135.1 uncultured Caulobacterales bacterium
GCCGCGTGGTACGAATCTTTGCAGGAAGAGCGCGGCAATTATAGAGCCAGCAAAACTGTTGCCCGAAATATTATTTAGGTCAGCAACTGGTGAAGAGAGTTGTGATTGATATCGCTGCCATAGGGGCATTGGCCAGGCTGGATCGAATTGTTCTTCTCCTGCTTTTGCCAGCGCTATAGAAAGATTTGTATCATCACAATAATAAGGAATGATTTCTGGTCCAAGAGCGACTCGCGCTGCGCCAGTTAATGTTGCAAGGCTGATCATCAAATCTGGTTTTTCTTCACCGCCATAAGTGAGGGCATCTCCCAGAACAAGGCGCCCTTCGGCATCTGTATTGCCTATTTCGACAGTAAGCCCCTTGCGACTTTGAAGAATGTCACTGGGGCGAAATGCTGATCCATCAATAGCATTTTCTACAGCACTTATAAGTACACGTAGATTTATCGGCAGGTTAGCTTTCATGATCATTTGCGCAAGTCCAAGCGCATTTGCGGCTCCCCCCATATCTTTTTTCATCAGTGCCATGCCACTGCCGCCCTTAATATTGAGGCCACCTGAATCAAAGCATACGCCTTTGCCAACTAGCGTAATTTTAGGCAGGTCGTTTGTGTTTCCATCAGGAGACCATCTGAGGTCAAGCAAACGCGGCTCGCTAATGGAAGCCCGACCTACAGCATGAACCATAGGAAAATTTTCTGTGAGTAAGTTTTCTCCACTAATTACAGAGAGGCTTGCGCCATGAGCCTTTGATAATGAGCGGGTTGCTTCTTCCAGGTGGTGGGGAAGCATATCACTTGCGGGCGTGTTAACTAGATCACGGACATAGCTGGTTGCTTCAGCTGCACTGATGATAACGGCCCGATCGATCCCTTCGGGTGCTATCAATTTTGCTCCTGGTTCTGTTTGTCGTTTATATCTATCGAATCGATAACATCCCAGCAACCAGCCAAGTGATAATAACTCTTTTGATAAACTCTCTGGCTGTCGCGCCAGTTGATATGTACCTGACGGTAGTTTTTCGGCTGCTGCGGCTAAAAGAAAAGGGTCTGCGCCATCTCCCATGCCTATGAGTACACCCTGTGATGCTGCAATAACATTGCCGGGACTGCCGGCGAATCCATTTGCTCGGGCTAATGCTTGAATGGGTTCGGGTAACCCTTCAGGTATTATACCGGGCGTTTCAATTTCGTTGGCAGCAATGGCAAAAACGGGAATCGCATTTTTTGATGCGGTTTTGTTGAATTCGGTCAATAAATCAGTATTCAGCAAGGTTTTGTTTACTTTCGTTAAGTGAGTCTTGTTATTAAAAGCACAAGTTTTTCAAAATTTATCTTTTTTATCAAAGAGCAGCTACGAAATTAAGCTTTTTTTGAACACCTTTGTCCATAGTGCAATCCAAAATCGTTACCAAGGGATTGATTATGGCTATTCGTTCCGAGTTTTCTGTCGGCAAAAAACCTCTAATGCGCTCTGTGAGTAAGGCAAGTGTTTGTGTTGCCCTGGTCATGCTGGGTGCATGCGCGACAACTGCTAATGATAAAAGTACAATCCGTAATGCTATCGGCGTTTCGACAAATGCGCAAAATGATGGGTCCGGGTTGGATCCAGTTGCAGCCGCTGCATTTTGGGGTACGCGTTATGATCGGGATCCAAAAGACGCAGAGGTTGCTGTGGAATTTGCATCATCCTTACGTAAAATAGGTTCGCGGACGGAAGCCTTAAAGGTTATCTCTAAAACTGCTGAACATAACCCTGATAATCCAAATGTTATGTTTGAGTTCGGGAAAACATTGATTGAAGATTCTCGCGCTTTTGAAGCAGTTCGCCATATTGAATATGCCCAGAAAAATTTACCGGATAGTTGGCAGATTCTGTCTGCTTATGGCGTTGCGTTAGACCAGATTGGCGAACACGATGCAGCCTTGGAAAAGTATAACCGCGCATTGGCTATTGAACCAAACGCTGTATCAGTGATGAATAATAAAGGGCTTTCTTACGCTCTTGCCGGTAAACTTGATCTTGCACAAAATATTTTAATGCAGGCTAGTGGTCGCCACCGCGCAAATTCAAAAGTACGTCAAAACCTGGCGCTTGTTTCTGCACTGAAAGGTGACATTGCCCAGGCAGAGCGGCTTGCACGATCAGATTTGCCGCCTCAAGTAGCAAACAATAATATTGCATATTTCCGCAGCCTTCTAAGCCAGCCTGCTTATTGGCAAGATTTTGCCGCCAATGAGATTGATACACCGTCTTTTGACGAGCCTCTTTTTGAGGCTGCACCTTCTGTACCTGAGGCTATGGTAGAAGAAATTGCTGAACCTGAGGTTTTTGAACAAGTTGATCCTCTTTTTGTGGATCCGTTACCAGAAGAAAGCTTTGAATCAGAAGAGTATTTTGAAGAAGAGCTCGAAGAAGAGTTGGAAAACGTTGGTGCACCTTTGGTGTTGGGGCCAGCGACCTTACCTTCAAATGCTTCTTATGAAGAAGGGACTGAAGAAGAAGCTGAAAAGGTGCTGTCTCTTGATGAAATCATCAATCAGGATGCATCCTTTAAAGATGATGCTGATGAAGTCGATATTGATGAAGTTGAACTTAGCGTTGTTGAAGTTGAGGATGCTGGTGTCGATGACAGTGTTTTTGAACTGGAAAATGTTGAAGTAGAAACGAATGACGGTAACGACGGTTAATCACTCTACTTTAAAAACTTATCTGGGTACGGGGTAGCTATACTAGAAGGGTCGTCAGTATTGGCGGCCCTTTTGTATTGTTAGCTCCCTATGATGGTCATATATTGATCTGTGAGTTCAATGGGTGTTCGCAGAGTTTTCTATCGGTTGAGGGATGTTGATTACCAATTTGATAAGCAATAACCCGGAAAGTATCAGGATAAACAACCCTGGCACACCGCCTAAGTTTGATAACATGCGCACGCCATCAATGCCTGTTGTCGACGTCATGATAAATGATAGCGAGCCAATAAGTACGCCCCAAAACATTTTAACCTTGATAGTTTCTTTTTGATGTTTGGGATCATCAATATCTGTTTTTAAACACAAACCGGAAATGGACAGCGTATTGGAATCCATTGCTGTTACAAAAGAAATGAAAACTGCGATCAGGAATACTAATCCAACAACGCCGAAAAAGGGTAGCATTTCGAGAACTGCATATACTACCGCTTCTGGGCCATCTTTTGTGAGAGCTTCATGCAGCGCTCCGCCGGTTTCCAAGTCTATTGAAATAGCAGTGCCGCCTAAAATTCCCATCCAAACAATACTAAATAATGCAGGGATTACCAGATTGAATAACAAGAATTCACGTACTGTATACCCTACAGAAATCCGACCTAAAAACAGCGCGGTCACGGGAGCCCATGCTAACCAGTTTGCAAAGAAATATATTGTCCAATCGCGAGTCCATTGATCGCCGCCGCGCTCGCCCAGTGCTAAATTTGCGGGCACTAATGTTGTTATATAATGCGCAAGCCCGTCGAACGTGCGTTGCATTACCTCAAGGGTTGGCCCTGCTATGAAAATGAAGAGGGCAAGGAGTATAAAAATTCGAGCATTGGCATCTGAAAGCCACTTGATACCTTTTTGCAGGCCGCTGATTGAAGACACAATAAATGCACCCACAATCAAAGATGTGACGATCAAGCGAAGTGCTGTAGTATCGTGGATATTAAAAATGGTATCCACTCCACCAACTACACTCATGACTCCTGTGCCAAGGGCAGCAGCGACACCAGCCACCAATGCGTACAGGGCCAGTGCGTCGACGAGGTCGCTTAGTCGACCAATGCTTTTTACTCCCAATAGCAAGCTGATCGGACCTGAAAGAGAGTAGGGTCGTGCATGATTATAAAATGCAAGCGCGAAAGCCAAAGAGGTTACAGCGTAGATTGCATATGGTGTAATGGTCCAGTGCAGGAACATTGTGGATAAGGCGAACTGCGCGGCTTCAGGGCTGCCGGGTTGCGCGCCCGTAAAGCCCGGAGGGCTATGGAGGTGAAACATTGGTTCGGCGGCACCCCAAAACAAGATGCCAATCGCTATGGTGGTGCACAAAGTAATGGCAAACCAGTTCCATCGGGAAAGTATGGGGCGAGCATCGGGTCCGCCAATGCGTACACGCCCCAGCGGGGAGCAGGCAACGATTGAGGCAATAATTACCGCGCAAAAACTCATTATACTGAATAACCAATCCAGACGAGTGAGAATCAAGTTATTGGTAAAAGTTGCAAGCCCCAGAAAGCGGTCAAAATTCACCAACCCAGCAATAACAGCAGCTATGAGAATGATGGCAGGTGGCCAAAATACGAATGGGCGTACAGACTTAAAAAACTGGATAACAATTCTCCTGTTGCATGACGAGTAACAGTCATCTTGATTGGCGGGTAGTAGAAAACTTTAATTCTCATTTTCTTGTAAAGTTTATTTCGTCAAGCTACCCGCTGTGCTTGCAAATTGAAAGAGCAGCTTTAATCTTGAGGTTATGGTATTGGAATTATCGAACCGACAGGCTCGCCATTTATGGTTATATAGTAATGGCCTTGCTAAGACACCAACTGGCAACCTCACCTCAGATGACTTGAGAGCTATAATCCGCAGGTTGGGCTTTGTGCAACTTGATTCAATCCAGATCGTAGCGCGAGCACATCATCATATTCTTTGGAGTCGTAATCAGCATTATCGTCCGGATATGCTAGATAAATTATTGGCAGATCGTACGATTTTTGAACACTTTACCCATGATGCGTCTATTTTGCCGATAGAATTTTACCCGTTTTGGCATCGCCGATTTGAGACGATGAAAATGCGAGTTGGTGATAAAGGGACGTGGGGTAAGCACTTGCCCAGTAAATTTGAGATTGAAAAAATCCGCCAACGGATCGAAGATGAAGGACCTTTATGCTCTAGGGACTTTAAAGGAAAAGGGGCTGATAAATCTGTTCATCCGTGGATGCGCCCTCCACACAAACTGGCACTTGATTATCTTTGGTATGCGGGTGATTTGGCGACGCATGCTCGTGAGAAATTTGTTAAGTATTATGATCTTGCATCGCGCATTATTCCGGACCGTTATCAGGCAGAAAAATATACTAAAAAACAGCAAATAGATTGGCTCTGTCGTGAGGCATTAAGCCGGCTTGGCATGGCCAGTGAGGGGGATTTGCAGCGTTTTTGGGATGCGGTGACCAGAGCGGAGGTGCGTAACTGGGTTTCACGCAATGAGAAATCTTTAATGCAGATATCAGTGAAAGCAAAAGATGGCAGTGCAACCTCAATGATTGCCCCCGGAAATATTGACCACGTCATCGGGCAGATGAAATCGCCCACATCAAGATTGAGAATTATCAACCCGTTTGATCCTGTATTGAGAGATCGTGCAAGGCTTGAGCGGTTATTTGGTTATAAATACCGTATAGAGATTTTTATACCAGCCGCCAAGCGTGAATATGGATACTATGTTTACCCTCTCTTGGAGGGGGATCGTTTTGTCGGGCGCATTGAAGTGAAAGCTAACCGTAAAAATAGCACTTTGAATGTAATAAATCTTTGGTGGGAAAATCAGATTAAAGCCACTCACAAGAGAGTGGAAAAATTAAACTCAGAATTAGACCGTCTTGCACGATTTGTTGGCGTGAGGGAGATTGTCTGGAAAACAACCCCGAATTGATCGCCAATCAACACGGATGATTTTTTGTCTGGATATTCTCTATTTATAAATTCCGTGTATTGAATGTATCACAGCTATCAACGCTACCGGTCTGCAAACCTATGCGAAACCATTTGGTACGTTGTTCCGAGCTGCCGTGGGTGAAACTCTCCTGATTGACGCGGCGTCCGGAATTGCGTTGTAGCGTGTCATCGCCGATAGCTTCTGCGGCACCGATGGCTTCCTCTACATCGCCAGCTTCTAAAAAACTTCCTAACTGAGAATTGCGGTCTGCATGGTATCCCCAAACACCCGCATAGCAATCTGCTTGTAATTCCATGCGGACTTGCAGTTGATTTTGTTCAACCTTGCTGGCGCTTTGTTGAGCGCTACGTACTTGTGCGGAAATACCGGTAACTGTTTGGATATGGTGGCCAACTTCGTGTGCGATAACGTAAGCCTGCGCGAAATCTCCAGGAGCGCCAAAGCGGCGAGCAAGTTCATCGAAGAACGCGAGATCAAAATAGATGGTTTGATCTGCGGGACAGTAAAACGGACCTGATGCTGCTGAGGCTGAGCCACACCCTGATTGAACTGATTTTTCAAAAACTATTACTTTCGGGGCTGGATACTGGCTACCGCTTGCTTGAAATAGTTTGCCCCAGACATCTTCAGTTGAGCCAACTACCGCAGTTACCATATCCTGCTCTTCATTAGTGGCTTCGCGACTGACCTGGCCGGCGCCACTGCCACCGCCCATTAGACCTGCTATTGAAACAATGCCGGCACGGTCCAGCATAAAAAGCCCACCTACCATGATAACAACGCCCATAATTCCGAAACGGCCAAAGACGAATCGCAACAGCAAAAATGCCATGCCACCCAAGCCGGCACCTGCGGCTCCTTTGCGAAATTCAACATTGTCACTGCGTCTGCGGTTTTGCCAGCGCATAAACTTTGCTCCTGAATGTAAAGGACGTTGGCCCCTATGGTCTCATATCCATTGCATATACAGCTTATACCATACGCAAAACCGCGTCTGTAGTGAAAAATGCTTCAAAACCGGATCTGATTGGCCCGGAAAGCGGCAGGATAGGCACAGCTGTAGTCGATTCTGGAGCATATTAAGGCAATTGCGTATCGTTAAGTTGATTATCCCGGATCGTGTGGCCTATAGTTTGCTATGAATTATGGTATAATATTCCAACAGTGTGCTTTGGGGCAAATATGGGCGCATTGAAAGGGAATTAAGTAAAGAATATATAGGTGTGGGTGTACGGGGTATGATCAGAAGACGGTTTTTGGGTAAATTTCCGAGCAAAAAATCTGATAACATCAAGAAAGCTGGGCACCCCAGACGATCTTCTGATGAAACAGAGCAAATATCTGATTCTGGAGGACATAATGGCAATTTTACCCCGGATTTCTCCCTTCATTCAGAAGAGTTCGCGCGAGAATTTCGTAAACGCCATGGGCATCATGGAGCAAATCATTCCAACCCTGAGGCATCGGCGGGTAAATTCCGTTCGGGCAACTTGGTTATCGATCTTACCCGTTTAGGAGCAGCCTTATTCACAGCGGGAATTTTCGGGTTCTTGATTTTTAAACCGCTTGCGGGGCCAACAGCTGTAAAATCGATTGCTGCTAATAATCCTCTGGCATTAACTTCGCTTGCTGAGCGCCCTTGTCGATCAGCGGAGGCTGTGGTCACATCAGATTTCACGAATTTTGAGAATGTACTTAGCATCTCACCGTTAGGGGGCGTAACGGCTCCGGGTGAAATTTTGCCAGTTCCCTATATCCGTATCAATACACGCAATGATGGAACACCGTTTCAGCGGATGGCAACTCCAGTTAAGGCACCAGCAAATGCTGATATTATTGCTATTGAGCGCCGACTGGTTCGAGATGGGCAGGGAGAGGGCGCAACAAAACGTGCCTCTTGGACTGTGCACTTTAAACCATGTGACGCGATCCACATAGCTTATGACCGGTTGGATGAGATCGATGCTGATCTGATCGAGCGGGCAGGGGGCTTGTCCGCATTCAGTGAAATAGGTGGCCCTGACCATCTGGCAAAAGAGGTGTCGTTACGTGTGGCCTCTGGCGCCATCATTGGAAATGCAGACGGCTTTGATGTTGCCCTACATGACGATAATGCTGAATATCAGGATATGGCGCGACCGGAGCGTTACCGCAAAAATCCTTATGCCAAAGCAGAATTATTCAATGTTGCGCCATCTCTTATCAAGACAATTACGCCAGATCATTCACGTGCGCGTTGTGCGCTGGATTATTTACGCACGGAAGACCATGATGCCTGGTCTGCTAAATTGGGTGATGCATGGGGTATACGTCGCGCTAAGGGTGATGATGCGTGTAGAACAGCATTGATCGATCTTAAAGGAACAGCGCAAGGCGCGTGGTATACGGATGCTGCGCATAATGGTGCGGCAACCAAGATTAGCGCAATTGCACTTGCGCCTGACACAATCAATCCCGACAGGATGGTTTTTGCATTACACGGACGGTTAGCCTCTTTAACTGAGGATATGGTCGGTGCTCCTTCATTTGCAGCTATTTCAGGTAAGGAATCAGTAAATATTGCTAGCCTGAACACAGGTCCAGATGAGTTCATTACGTTTGAAAAAGGTACTGGGCGCGTCAATCGTGCGTTTGATGAAATACGTGATGGCGGTATTTATTGCTATGAGAGGATGCGTGTAAATTTCATTGGCCCGCGGATTAACGGCGTATTTCTTTTGCAAAAAATTTCAGAAACAAATGTGGCAGGTCGACAAATATCAGATATGCTGAAAATTGAAGCGCGTGATGACATAATGTCGTGTGGTGATGTTGATAGTGATGTTACATTGTCAGAGGCTGCAACAGGCTTTTTTCGCTAATACAACGAGCGACGATCTGCAAAAGGGTCACAATTTAGGGTTCACTGCCACATTTCGACCAAACATAGTATTATACTGATGATGTAAGTGGCGTAAAAGTCGCGAATAGTTCTTAATTACAAGTATTACTATCTTGCGAAATCTTTAGGTTGATTATGGCTGGGGCCATGGCAGCGGTAATACGGGCTACTGTCTCGTAATATTGTATAACACAGGAGAACCCTTATGCTTGATCCTGCCCTCGAAGCAGAAGCTTCGACAAGTGGCATGTTTTTCACTAACCCATTTCGATCATTCTCATTTCGAGTTCTGAACAAGGTTCAGAAAATCTTTGTTTTTGCTGGTTTGATAGTTGCGGGTTTGTTTGTGGTTAGTGCGGCTAGTGCTCAGTTAGATAGCAGTCAGTCAGGTAACCTTAAATCAGGCGCTGCATCATTTAATCATGCCCACGCTCACGGCCATAATCATCACCATAGTGGAGTAGTTTCTTTGAAGGAGATTACCGAGGCGGGCAATGCGCGTATTACCCGCAATGGTAATCCTCTTCTTGTAGAGGCATCCTTTCAGGACCGACGACAACGAGGTCAAACTCGTAACCGGATAGACCGTAGAAGAGGGGATCGCGGGAATAATCGACAACGAGCTCGTGATGCTCGTCGTGGTGGACAACGCGGTGATAGATCCAGGAGGGATAGACCTAGAAGTGATAGACCTAGAAGTGATAGACCTAG